>DAIQNU010000199.1:0-7058 GCA_036788235.1 Cyclobacteriaceae bacterium | reverse complement strand
ACAATTGAGAAATTTTTTTCAAGGGTTTCTCCAATGGCCTGTTCAAGGGTAAGTAAAGGCTGTGCTTGTAGCCAACCTGAAGCAAGGATTAATACTAATCCAACAATACTTTTATACATATTCAACAACTTTTTCTTCTTCCTCTTCAATATAGCTTTCATCGGTTTTTTTATTCTCTACACTTGTAAGATAGGTGTAGAGGGTTGGGATGACGTACAGGGTTAAAATCAACGAGAATATCAAGCCTCCAATAAGTACAATACCCATAGGAATCCGGCTGGTAGAAGCTTCTCCTATGGCCAATGCAATTGGCATTGCTCCTAAAATGGTGGCAAGGCTCGTCATTAGTATAGGTCTGAAACGTTGTGCTGCGGCATCGATCGCAGCTTCAAATTTATCGAGACCATCTTCTTTGCGTTGATTGGCAAATTCTACAATCAGAATTCCGTTTTTTGTCACTATTCCTACTAGTACAATAATGCCGATTTGACTAAAAATATTTAGGGTATGCCCAAATAAATACAAGGATAATACTGCTCCTGCAAGTGCAAGCGGTACGGTAAACATAATTATAAACGGGTCTCTAAAACTTTCAAATTGCGCAGCTAATACTAGGTAGACAAGTACTAGTGCTAACAAAAAAGCATATAACAAACTATTGGAGCTCTCGGAAAAATCCTTCGAAACCCCTGCTAAACTTGTGGTAAAAGTTTCGTCTAGTACATCATCAGCAATACGTTGCATAGCATCGATGCCATCGCCCACTGTAAGGCCAGGTGCTGGAGAGCCTGAAACAGTAGCAGATACGTATCTATTGAAGCGGTAAAGCTGTGGTGGGCTGGTTTGATAGCTAATATTGACGAGGTTATCTAGCATCACAATTTGTCCATCCTTGTTTCGAACTGCCACAGATCTTAAATCCATCGGGTCACTCCGGTTTGGCCGATCTGCCTGGCCTATTACCTGGTATTGTTTACCATCTTGAATATAATAGCCAAAGCGCTGACCACTAAAGAGTAGTTGAAGTGTTTCGGCAATATCAATTACAGAAATGCCCATTTTTCTGGCCTTATCACGATCTATTTCCACCTGTAGTTCTGGCTTATTAAATTTCAAATTTAAATCTACCACTGAAAATGCCGGGTCATCTTGCGCCCTTTCCATAAACTGAGGGAGGTATTCTGAAAGCTTTTCAAAGTTTGTAGCTTGAATGACAAACTGAACCGGCAACCCACCGGTTCTGGAAGCGGCTATAGTTTCTTCCTGGCTTACAAAAGCACGGGCATAATTGTGATCTCGAATAAGTTTCGTGAATTCTTCAGCTATTTGCGCCTGGCTTTTTTCTCGTTCATTGGGAGGTACTAAGGTTAGCCTGACAAATCCGGAATTTACAGATACTGAAGAGCCAAAACTTGGTGCCGTTACCGATAATATAGAAGCACGTTCAGGAATGGTGTCTGCCATTTTAATCATTCCCACCACATAATCATCCATCAATTCGTATGATGTGCCCTCAGGGCCTGTGGCAAAAATTCTTAGACGTCCTTTGTCTTCAAGAGGCGCCAGTTCTGATTGTAATTGCATACCAAAAATCAAAATCATACCTGCAGAAACGGCCATTAATACAAAAGCAAGCCAGCGATATTTCATAAAATAAGTTAGCGAGGAAGCGTATCCATCAATTGCTTTTTGGAGGAATTTTTCTATAGTTTTGAAAAATTTGCCATGTTTTTCTTTTTTTCTCAACAGCCTTGATGACATCATGGGTGTTAAGGTAAGACTCACAAAGGAAGATATAATTACGGATCCAGCTACCACTATGCCAAACTCCCGGAAAAGCCTGCCTGTGAAACCTTCGAGAAACACAATAGGTGTAAAAACAGCTACCAGTGTCACAGTTGTTGAAATTACCGCAAAAATGATTTCCTTAGTGCCCTTATGTGCTGCTTCAATGGGATTCATGCCTTTTTCTATTTTTGAATAGATGTTTTCCATGACTACAATGGCATCGTCTACCACAATACCCACTGAAAGCACAATACCCAATAATGTAAGGATGTTGATGGAAAATCCTGAGGCATACATTATAAAAAAGGAACCGACGAGAGATATCGGTATAGCTACAATTGGGATTAGGGTGGTACGCCAACTTCTCAAGAAAAAATAAATCACCAGAAGCACTAACACAAAAGCAATTATTATCGTTTCTTGAACTTCGGTGATGGCTTTACGAATATTTCCTGTTACATCAAGTGCCACGCCCAATTTAATATCATCAGGCAATTCATTTCTTATTTGGTCTACCCGGGCATTTACTTCATCTACAATCTCAATATAATTGGATCCGGGTTGTGGTGTTATGGCCATGCCGATCATAGGAATGCCATGATTGCCTCTTAGCATAGAACGCTCATTTTCGGGCGATAAAACAGCTTTTCCTACATCAATCAAACGAACCAATACGCCGTCGCTGTCAGAAATAATCAAATTATTAAAGTCGTTTTCGGTAGTAAGTCTGCCAAAAGTTCTGATTGTTAATTCAGTTTTGTAGCCTTCAATTCGACCAGAAGGCAATTCCACATTTTCTCGTGTGAGTGCATTGCGTACGTCCAAAGGTGTTAGTCCATAGGCTATAAGTTTTTGAGGGTCAATCAATAGCCGCATTGCATATTTTTTTTCTCCCCATATTCTTATGGAACTAATGCCTTCTATGGTTTGAAGTCGCTCTTTAAAAATATTATTACCAATCTCAGAAAGTTCCAATAAAGTTCTGCGGTCACTTTGAACTGTCAATGAATATATTGTTTCAGCATCTGCATCAGATTTGGTAACTACTGGTGGATCGGCATCTGGTGGTAAGTTACGTACTGCATTAGAAACTTTATCGCGAACATCGTTAGCCGCAGCCTCCATGTCGATTCCCAAATTAAACTCAACAGTTATGTTGCTCCGACCATCACTGCTGATGGAGCTTAGCGTTCTTATCCCCTCCACACTATTTACCGACTCTTCCAGTGGCTCCGTTATTTGCGATTCAATAATGTCGGCGTTTGCTCCCGGGTAATTGGTCGTTATGGTTACGATGGGAGGATCGACACTTGGATATTCACGTACGCCAAGGTAGGTAAAGCCTATCGCTCCGAAAAGGACAATCACGATAGAAATTACCGTGGTGAGCACGGGACGTTCAATACAAACTGAGGAAAGGTTCATAGCTGATTTTTAAAGAATTTAGTTTTCAGTCACTTCATCAAATTGCACAATGTTTACTGGCATCTGATCCCGAATCACCAGGAGCCCGGTAGAAATTACGGTATCTCCTGGCGCAAGACCATCGGAAATATGAATGGTGCTCTCAAGACGGGTACCTGTTTCTACGGGTATTTTAACTGCCTTGCCATTTTTGTACACAAATATATCTTGCCCCTCACGTCTGGGTACAACCACTTGCGTAGGCACCATCAGTGCATTTTCAATTCTGTCCAGACTTATAATTACTGAAGCAAAGGAGCCAGGCACCAATTCACCATTGGGGTTAGGGCTTTTGGCTCTAATTCGCATGGTTCTGGTGGCCTGATCGATTCGAGGCTCAATGGCATAAATTTTACCAGTATATTTTTTTTTTCTGCCACTAGTCTGAAATTCTATTGTTTGCCCATTATTAATTAAACCTGCATATCTCTCTGGCACAGTAAAGTCTATCTTTACAAGGTCGTTTTGCACGAGTTGAGCGATATTGGTGCCTGGCGCCATATATGCACCTTCGCTGGCAAATCGAAGACCTATTTGCCCTCTGAATGGGGCAATAATCGTAGTTTTGTCTATCCTTGATTTTATTAAATCAATTTGAGATTCTAGGTTGCCAGTTCTTAATATGGATTCATCCAACTCTTCCTGACTAATACCTTTTATTTTGATCAACTCCTCTTTTCTGAATTTATCTTTTTCGGCTATTTCAAGGTCAAGTTTAAGTTGTTTGAGTTGCGCCTGTAATTCATCATCTTCAATTTTTACGAGAAGTTGACCTTTTTGCACTATGGAGCCTTCATTGAAATTTATTTTTATAATTCGTCCCGTGGCTTCACTCTTGAGTTCCACCTCTTCGTTTGCCATAATTGAACCATTGGCTATAATCTGATCGTCTAGTGAAATGGGCTTAACAACAACAGCATTTACATTTATTGAACTTAAGCCATTGGTCTTATTAGCAGCACCAGGTTTTGATTTATTACTTGAGCAAGCATTCGAAATCATAGATCCTATGAGTAGGAGTGCAGCGAAGATTGATTGTTTTACAATATTCATTCTGATATTACACTTATTCGTTGATTTTGTTTTTCAAATTACCTAATTACTGTAATTATTTTAATAAATAGGTAATATTTTTTAAAAGGTGGGGGCTGTTGACATTTCGCTTATCAATAATATAAGCTTGCTATCAAAAATCTACTTGAACTCCTACTGGCATATGTCTACGTTTTTTAAGCATATACTTGATCAACCAATATGGTTTTCTCAATTAACCAGTATAGAAATTGGCATCCATATGGTTGAAAACGAGAAAATAAGTCTTGAGATGGTGCAAAACATACCAGTGTATGCAAGATTATAGTTGCCATACCAATAGTTGGCACCAAACCCCCGAATTATTCCCTCCATGAAATCCTGACAATGCAAATTAGTCAGCAATATTAACGAATCCTTCACAAATAAACTTTTGGCTGAAGTCTTTTTTTTTAGAAACAGAAAAACCATATAACCGGCAAAAAGTAAAAATTTGTTTTGGATTGGTATTTATTCTGGCAACAAATCAGAAAAAACAGATTTTTTTCTTTGTATTAAGCAAATATTAAAACCTCATGGGTAAAATGAATGTTTAGACATTTATGACAAATAATCCAGATAAAATTGAACAACATGTGTTGATGAGTTTTTTCAGGTACCCTTTAAAGAACAGGCTGTGGGGAATGATGCAAATGCAGCAAATGAAAAGCAAACTTGTACGAGAAGGTGATATTAGTTTTTTTAAACTATTGGGTACAGGTGGTGGCTTTGGATACAGTTCTAAGCCTGACTTTACCACATATGGTTTACTTACCGTATGGAACAGTTTACAAAAAGCAGAAAATTTTTTGTCTTCATCAAGGATTATGCAAGAGTTTCACGATCGCTCAGATGAAGTGTATTCTGTTTTTATGACACCCACCAGATCTCGGGGCTCATGGTCTGGGGTCAATCCTTTTGTTGTAGCGGATCAAAATATCGTCAACGATAATCCTTTGGTAGTTCTCACCAGAGCCACTATCAAACCACGTTTTATATTTAATTTTTGGAAGCGTGTTTCTGGAGTAAGTCGCTCTAACGAAGCCTCCGAAGGTTTACTTTTTAGTAAAGGTGTTGGTGAGTTGCCTTTAGTTGAGCAGGCTACATTTTCAATTTGGAAATCTGTGAAAGAAATGGAAGCGTTTGCTCATGGCAAAAATAGTCCACATCATGAGGCTATAAAGGCTGTTTACGCTAATAAAGGATTTAAAGAGGAATTATTTGCGCGCTTTAATTTACTTAAGGTGAGTGGTAGTTGGCATGGGCATGATCCGGTTGGAAAGTATCTAGCTCAAAAAACCAGGGAAGCTATTCTATCAGATTAGTAGTTTTCGTCTATATCAATGGCAAATTTATACTTTAGCTTGATTCTAGCAATTTGGTTTTCTTGTTTTTGGGCAGTGTGTTCAAGAATACATTCCGATCGTGCTTGCTTCTGTAAGGAGGTATAAGTATGGAAAATCTGGTTAATTTATTCAACTCACTTTCAACTTGAATTTTTCCATTTAATTTAGCCACCGCTTTGCCTGTAATATACAAACCTAGCCCATTGCCTTTTGAGGTTTCATTTCCAATAAAGAACATATTGAAAATTTTCGGCAAAAAGTCTCTGTGAATTCCCATTCCATTATCTTCAATAGTAATAATGAGGTTATTATTGTTTAGCAAGATCTCGGTTTTGATGTAATGGTTAACATCTTTTTTGGTCGAGGCAAATTGAATGGCATTTTCTATGATGTTTTCTACAATTATTTCTAGAACTGTTTGGCTAGAATAAAAGATGATATTTTGTTCTATGCTCAGATTAAACTCAATGTTTGCCTCGTTTAAATCCTTTTTATAATTATTCTCGACTTTTCTAAAGATCTCATTCAGGTCTATTATTTCGGGTTTAACCTTTCTATTTATATCAGATATCATCATGAGCTTTCTCAACATCTTATCCATATGGTCCGCAGTAATGGATACTTTTTTGAAAAGATCAATAGAATCAGGGTCGGTGACTGTATAGTTGGCAATGTTGTTTAAGCCGATGATTGTGCGTAGTGGTCTTCTAAGGTCATGTGAAGAACGGTAAAAGAATAGATCGAGTTCTTCATTGACCTGCCTAAGTTGGGTTGTTCGATTAGCAACTTTTTCTTCCAAAGAGTTATTGATAAGTATGATTTTTTCATTAGCCTCAGCAAGTGCAAGTTTTTGGCTTTTATATTTTCGAGCTAGATAAATAAACAACATAGCTAAGCCAAATAAAGCCGTTGATATTAAAGTTATGGAGATAATTCTTCTGCGGAATAAGGCTGAGTTTTTTTCTTGAAGCTCTTCTACAAATTTTATTTGATCGTCTTTCTCTAGAATACTTAGCTTGAGTTTGTTTATTATTTCTAGTAAATCTTCTTTCTGTTTGAAATAATCATCTTTATCACTTAGCATTTTTTCAAACCGGTTAAGCGATGAAATAAGTGCAATTCTTTCTTCGGGCTTTATATCCTTTGTTTTGGTAATTTTTTCTTCTATTGTTTTCAAGTCAGACCACAAATATTCATTTCGAAGTCGAGTGGTTTCTTGTTCTATGCGTAGGTTTTCAATTAAATTTTCAAGATCATCTCCTAATAAAGTAGTATCGCTAATGCGTGACACTGCTTGACCTGCCATATTGTATCGTCTTAAAGAATCATAGGCTTTCAAGGTAGAGTCCATTTTGAATGCTCTTGTTGGTAATACCGTTGAATCCAAGC
>DAIQNU010000198.1:0-7084 GCA_036788235.1 Cyclobacteriaceae bacterium | reverse complement strand
TGTTTTTAAACAAAATGCTGCATTTGTTGGAAACTTTTATCGTATTTATCAAACCAGTTTATTTAACAAGCCCCTAAAAATGAAACCATGAAAGGGCAAAACTGAGTACCAATAAAGACGTCCAAGTAATCCTTTTGGGCGAAATGTAGCAGTTTGCCTTAATTTTTCGCCATCTACCTTAAACTCAAGCCACGCTTCGCCCGGAAGTCTCATTTCGGCAAATAGCAATAAACGTCCCTCATCACGGTTGGCATATAAAACCCTCCAAAAATCGACAGCGTCGCCGGTTGCTATTGTTTCCGGATTCGTTCTTCCCCTGCGCAAACCTACCCCACCGTAAAGTTTGTCAATAAAACCCCGAATCTTCCAAAGCCAGTCTCCATAATACCATCCTGTAAAGCCTCCTATTTTCCATATTTTGCTAATGCATTGATCCCGATCTTTGATTATTTTGCTTCTGGTATCGATAAAGCAACCTTCGACGGGTACTTTAATAAAGGCAGATATGCTTTGATCAAAACGACCACTTATGAGTGAATCTTTCCAGCTCGATATAATTTGATTTGTATCAATAGCTGCAAGCGTTCTAAGCAGGGCTTTATCATACGTCATTGGTTCAATATCGAGTATGGAATTTATGTCATTATCTCTACAAATAACTTCAACTTTCATACTACTCACCAGTGCTGCAGCCAACTTGTAAGAAGTTGAAGTAATAAAATACAACCAGTAAGAAGATAATTTTGGCGTCATTACAGGCACAACACCTATCCACCTTTTTAACCCTCGAGCCTTGGCATAACCTAATAGTATTTGTTTATAGCTTAAGATTTCAGGACCACCTATGTCAAAGCTACGGTTAAATGTACCTTCATGAAGTAGTGATTTTTCTAGAAAGTCTATCACATCGCGCACTGCAATTGGCTGACATTTAGTTTCGAGCCATTTGGGCGCCACCATCACCGGCAATTTTTCAACCAGATCGCGAATAATTTCATAAGAAGCAGAGCCCGACCCAATAATAATGCCTGCCCTTAATGTGGTAAAATGATAGTCCCCTTTTTCGAGTTCACCTTCTACGGCTTTTCTAGATGCAAGGTGTTTTGAGAGTGAATGATCATTAATAATTCCGCTAAGGTAAATCACATGTTGAGCTTTGGTAGCATCTACAACAGTTCTAAAATTTTTCGCAGATTCTAATTCCAATTCATCGTATTTGTTTGATGACGACATAGAATGAATCAGATAGTATGCTGCATCGATATCATCTGGTATGTTTTGTAGGGTTGATTTATTGAGAAAATCTACTTCTATTACTTCAATAAGGTGGCGAAAAGTTTCCGGAGGCGAAAACCGGTTTATATCTCTGACACAACATACAATAGTATGACCCTTTCTGGCCAGGGCAGGCAATAATCTTTTGCCAATATATCCGGTTGCTCCGGTGAGTAGTATTTTCATATGTATCAAATATAACTCATCATAGCCATATAAATGTTTTAATTAGTATGTAGGACATTCAAATTAAAAATACTTCTAAATCAAGCTGATGTAATTAGAAATTGTACAGTTGGTACCTGCAAAAATTGTTTAACTGATGCACAAACAAAAACAGAGTTACTGTTACAGCAACTCTGTTTTTGATTTATGAATTTACTTTGGATTCGCCCAAAAAACTTATATTGCGTCAGGGCCTCTTTCTTCAGTTCTAATTCTTATCACATCTTCAAGATTGGTAATAAATATTTTCCCATCACCGATCTGCCCATCGGTACTTCTGTCTTCCAATGATTTTGTGGCTTTAATGATGGTGTTTACTGTTTTTTCTACATAATCATCATTTACCGCTATTTCAAGCTTTATTTTTGGAATCAAGTTGGGCACCACTCTTTGCCCCCGATATACTTCTTCAGATTTTTGCTGACCATGACCAGAAACCCTCGATATGGTAATACGTGTTATCTGATTTTCAATCAGGCTTTCTCTTACCATATCCAATTGCGTTTCGCGTATTATAGCTGTTACTAGTTTCATTTTTCTAAAATTTATTAATTAGGATTCAACATTCCATAGCCATGTTCTCCATGATAGGCTATATCTAAACCTTGCATTTCTTTTTCAGGTGTTGCACGGAATCCCATAGTTTTATCTATAATAAGTACGAGTATATAAGTAAGTACACCTGCATAGACAAGAGCGATGAGAACCGCAATAACCTGAACACTCAATTGCTGCCAAATTGTCCAGCTACCACCCGCTATTTCAGCAGCCTCAGCCATCCATGCATCGCGAATAAAGAAAGTAAGTAAAATTGCGCCTACAATACCGCCTACGCCATGTACACCAAACGCATCGAGACTATCATCATAGCCCAGTTTGTTTTTGAGCATAATCGCTAAATAACAAACGCCCGTAGCCACTACACCCAATACCATTGCTCCAACCGGCTGCACAACGCCTGCTGCGGGTGTTACTGCCACCAAACCCGCCAAAATCCCAGATACAAAACCTAAAGCAGTTGCTTTTCCCTGATGCCAACCTTCAATGATTATCCAAGCCAATGCTCCTGCTGCAGCTGCCATTTGTGTAGCTGTCAATGCTTGCGCGGTGCTTAATCCTGAAGAAATACTGCTGCCTGCATTAAAACCAAACCAACCTACCCAAAGTAGTCCACCGCCGATCATGGTCATGACCAGATTGCTAGGCGGCATGTTGGTTTTTGGAAATCCACGTCTGGCACCTAAATAAATAGCTGCCACCAAACCACTAATACCTGCAGAAATATGAACAACCGTACCACCTGCGAAGTCTATTGCGCCATTGGCACCCAAATTAAATAGGTAACCATCCTCTGCCCAAACCCAATGACATAAAGGATTATAGACAAGGATACCCCAAGCAGCTATAAATACGCAATAAGATTTGAATCTCACACGCTCTGCAAAGGCTCCTGCTATAAGTGCAGGTGTAATAATGGCAAATTTTCCTTGAAACATACTGAAAACGTATTCAGGTATACCTGCTTCCAAAATCGAATCATCTATTCCTTGTAAAAAGAAATAATCAGAGTTCCAACCAAACCAACCCCACAATACATTTTCTCCAAAGCACATGGCATATCCACATACCACCCAAAGGACAGTCATAATTCCCATGGCAGTATAACTGTGCATCATGGTTCCCAACACGTTTTTGGTACGCACCAAACCACCGTAAAACATGGCCAGTCCGGGAATCATCAATAGCACCAGTGATGTTGAGGTTAGCATCCAGGCGGTTACACCTGTGTCAATTTCAGCACCTTCCGATGCAAAAGCTCCGGTAGTAGCAAAAAATACCAGCGCCGTACTTAGTAAAAAAAATCTCTGTCTAAATTTTGTCATCCTTACATCTTTAAAATTAATCCAAAAAAATTAAGTTATACACGAAATAATTCAATCGAGGGTCAATTATAGTCGCAAATCTATAATATTTTCACTAATAACAATATTTTAAGGAAATAATTAAACCTGAGGTGATTAATAAAGCATTTTTTTGAATGAAATGATATTAATATAAAAATAAAGGTGTGTTTTCTGCCAAATTCGAAATTAAAACCGGCACCAATCTGTGTGTTTGTGTGTAAATATTGAAATGTTTACAATAAAATCAGACATTCCGAATATCTCAAAGATTAAAGATACTCTTTTCTTTTAAAAAAACGACTGCAAAATATTCAATTAAATTAATGTAAGCTTTCTATTAACCTCTAGAGCCATTGCTTCCTGACGAAGCTCATTCTTGAGTATGCGTACATATTCCACCACTTCATCTAGATGCTTGCGGAGATTGGAAGTAGTTGTATAAGAATGCACCAAAAACACCTGCTCGCCTACGAGACCTACTTCACTGCTGTTCCAAATACCTTGTGCTACCTCGCAAGTAGCGCCACCAAAACGTTCGCCTAAAAAAGCCAGTGTTTCTTCCACATACTTTCCAGGATCGATGGGTTGATTTACATCGACCGTTGAGGGTATTATTATGCCGATACGATTGTTGCGATCGAGGCGATCTACTATGCTATCTATTACCTGAGAAAATTTACCCGTTTGCTTAAACTGACCTGGCACCTGTTCTTTATTCAATTGATAGTTTTCTACGGTTGATAGCTGGTCATCGCTTACAAGTCCATTACTTTGTTCTTCATGAAAAGATTCAAGGCAGATCTTAAAAACTTCAGCTTTGTAATTGTCAACATTAGAAAAAAGCCCTTTCAAATTTTTATCAAGGTCATTGTTTTCGAAATCGACATCTGAGCCAGGAACGATGAGCTGGTCTGAATTTTCAAGTAAAAAATTATTATGCTGCATTTGTTCCAGAGGAATGCTCACTACCAGGTTTTCGTATTCATTCATCAGGCTGTCCAAGGTTATCATTAATTTTCCCTGATTGCCAATATCTTTTGGCAAAGCATCAGATTTATCAATGACATCATTTCCAATTTCTAAAAACTTGGTTTTTGATAAATCTATAAATGCTGTCGGCTTTTCTGACTTTTCAAAAATCTTACGGGATATCATTTGCCCAAACTTACTAGTTTCACCTGCACCAAAAATATTGGCGATAGCTATGAGTTTGGTTTCTTTGTCACCTCGTGTTAGTCTTTTGTTGGTTTCAGTTAAGTACCTACCCAAAATTTTGGCTAGCTCTATGGCAATAACGGGATATTGATGCATCATTTGCATGAAACTATCGCGAGAAATCAACAGAGCCGAAACCTGTGTCAGTGAATAAACGGAAGCTGAGCGAGGAGAGCCTTCCAAAATACCCACCTCACCAAAAATATTGCCAGCAATAAGGTAGGCCAATGCCTTGTCTTGTTGACCTTGGGTATTTTTGCGAACAGATACTATTCCTTTGTTTATTAAAAAAAGTGCATCGCTAAAATCGCCTTCCCGTACTATTGTTTCCCCTTCTTTGTACAGGCAAATTTCCACTACATGTGCAATGTCAGCCAATATATTATCGTCTAGTCGCTCAAAAAGAGCTGAAGACTTTAATCCCGCTATGATTTCGTCAATTTCATTCATGCATATCTGGCATTTCAAGCCAAAGTAATTCAGTAGCCTACTTATTCTGATGCCTCAAATATATCATTTTTGAACATAGAGCCAGCTATACAAATATAATCTGACCCCACTGTGCAAGTTTTATTCGCATATAGTGTAAAAAAATAAAAAGTGAGCACCGCAAAACTTTAGGATAAAATATTTGATCAGGGCAATTTTAGAAATATTCAGGCAAAAAAATATTTGACTATATGGCTATTTGGCTGTAATATTCGGTCATATTACAAAACAAAATTTAAATATTACAACTTATGAAAAACCTATTAATAGTTATTGCCTTTACTTTGCTGGTTTGCTATCAGCCATCATATGCACAATGTACCAACCCCTTTTTTGAGTATAAAAAAGGTACTAAAATTGGCATGACCAATTACAATTCAAAAGATAAAGTCGAAAGCACTGTATTAATGACAGTAAAGGAAATCAATGCCACATCGGGGGGC
Source organism: Cyclobacteriaceae bacterium (assembly GCA_036788235.1). Lineage (GTDB taxonomy): Bacteria > Bacteroidota > Bacteroidia > Cytophagales > Cyclobacteriaceae > JAFIEV01. The sequence goes on along the minus strand of DAIQNU010000198.1, from coordinate 1,533 downwards.
TTCGAGACCGTAATGCATGCTAGGCATTTCGATAAAAAAGATAAGGAAGTATATGAGGGTGATTTTGCTTTGATCTGTGAAAATGACAATATCTATATTGATATGAAAAGATTTATCACCCCTGAAATGACACAAAGTATGGGCGACTTTCAAATGGAAATGAAAAGTAAAAACCTGGAAATCCCTGCAAACCTCACCTCTGGTCAGCAATTGCCAGATGCATACATTGAAGTAAAAACTGTAAATAGCCCTATTTCGCTGACCTTCACTACAGACTTTAAAGACCGCAAAGTGGACGGAAAAACCACAATTGAAACGAGTGCTGGTAAGTTTGATTGCTATAAAATATCTTATGTGATGCAATCCAAAGCAATGATGATGAATATGCAGTTTGAAGTGATTGACTACATTGCTGAAAAAGTCGGTACAGTAAGAACTGAGTCTTACCGTAAAGGTAAGCTACAGTCCTACACTGAATTAACATCTTATGAGCCTTAATAAATTGTTATAATCTCAAAAAACTGATTGCCATTCTAATTGCTTTTCTAAAAATGTCTCAAAAACTTGCTGACATTGCATAAAACGCCTATTGAATAGGCGTTTTTTTTACATTGTAAGTTTATATTAGAAATAACACATTTTTTACGCATCTCATATTACTCAAACTTACCATAAAGCTCGAATTTCACAATTTCCTAATTAATTTACTTTCAGTCAAATTTCCATAATAAGAGGTTGGTTTTTATAGATAATTCTCAGAAAAACAATCTAAAATTAGAATTCTGCACAAACCATCACCTCTGTAATCCTTTTTAAATTGCCGCATTTTTTTCAAAATTATAATACAAATCACATTTTTTTTACATTTATGATAATTATAAACACAGCTAAAAAAAGTATTATTTATACGTGATTTTATTTGGAAGTGGACATTTTTAGAATTTAGGTAGTTAAGTAATTTTTAAAGATTAAGAGCATGAAGCATATTTTATTTATTGGAACAAAGAACCATAGCAGAAGCAGGTTTGCTGAAATTCTTTTCAACAATCTGGCATCTAAGTTCTTATTGGACTGGAAGGCCTTTTCCAGAGGCATTGAGGTGAGCGGAATAAATGAAGGCCCCATTTCTACTTTTGCACTTTTGGCTTGCAGAAATGCATATTGCGAACTCCCAAAGCCAATACATTACCCAATGCAGCTATTTCCTTCTGATTTGTTACACGCTGATCTAATTTTTTCAATAAATGAAGATGAACATCGTGTCTATCTTGAATCAACATATCCAAGGTTCTCTCATAAAATTCAATACTTAAGTATTGCTTCGCAAATCAAACCCAAAGAAGGTCTTAAAATGTTGCAATCAGAAATGTACCGCATCATCGAAAACCTGGACAGAGTACCTGTAGCCACAAAACTAGATACGTTGTTTTCTTAGACCTCTTAAATTATCGTGTCTTTCAGATACTCACAAAAATTTAGCTCTGACTAATACCTTGACGAAACAGACTGTTGAAATGATGAAATAGGGCGTTT
>DAIQNU010000197.1:0-7097 GCA_036788235.1 Cyclobacteriaceae bacterium | reverse complement strand
GTCTTTAACGTCGGTTTTCTTTTGCAGGCTGCGCCAGGCTTCTTCTGATTCCTGATACTCGTAAGGGAGCGTCTTCTGACGCACTTCGTTCAGGCGGTCCTGAAGATTATCCCAAAAACCTTGCTCCATTTTGTCGGCAAGCTGTGCATCCAGGTAACCGCGCTCAATGAGCTTTTTGCGATACAGCTCACGGGGATTGGGATGATCTTTAATCAGGCTGTACATGTAGGGCTGGGTGAATTCGGTCGTCGCCCTCGTTATGTCCGTGACGACGGTAGCACACCATGTCGATGAATACATCAGTGTGGAACGTCTGTCGGTATTCCATGGCCATTTCACAGGCAAAGATTACTGCCTCGGGGTCGTCGCCGTTAACGTGGAACACGGGGGCATCCACCATACTGGCTACACTGGTGCAGTAGGTGGAGGAGCGGCCGTCGTCGAAATCCGTGGTAAACCCAACCTGGTTGTTAATCACAAAGTGGATGGTTCCACCTGTTCTGTAGCCTTTCAGATTGGCCATCTGGGTGATTTCATATACAATGCCTTGCCCAGCTACTGCCGCATCGCCATGTATAAGTATGGGCAAAACACTGGAGAGCTCGCCTTTGTATTCGTCATCAATCTGTGCCCTGGAGTATCCCAATACTACCGGATCTACCGCTTCAAGATGCGATGGGTTAGGAGTGAGTTTCAAATAAATATGATTGCCACAGTGCGTGGTGATCTCTGAAGAATAACCCAAGTGGTATTTTACATCACCATCGCCCATGGTAAGATCCGGAATGGCCGTGCCTTCAAATTCGTTAAAAATTTCTTCATAAGTTTTACCCATGGTATTGGCAAGTACATTTAGTCTACCACGATGCGCCATACCTATTACCACCTCAGCCACACCTAGTTCTGATGCACGGCAGATGATTCTGTCGAGTGCCGGAATGGTGTTCTCACCACCTTCAAGTGAAAATCTTTTTTGTCCTATATATTTGGTGTGCAGAAAATTTTCAAAAACTACGGCTTCATTGAGCTTTTTTAGAATCCTCTTTTTTTCGTCGGTAGTTGGCTTCCAGTTTAAAAATGAATTCTCAGCTTTTTCTTTGAACCACTCAAGAATTTCAATATCGCGGATATGCATATATTCGAAACCAATAGACCCCAAATAAACTTTTTGCAAGGTTTCAACTATTTTTTTAACCGACGATTTTCCTATACCGATAATGCTACCAATATCAAGTTCTGTGTCGAGATCAGCCTCACTCAAGCCATGGTCTTGAAGATCAAGATTTACTTTGTGTTGACGCCGGGGTCTTATAGGATTGGTAACTGAGCGTAAATGGCCTCTTGTTCTATAAGCATGTATGAGATTTCGTACGCCGATTTCTTTGTCTGTATTACCACCACTTGTAACAGCCTGGCCATTTGTAGTAACACCATTGTTTTGTAAGGAAAAGTCAAAACCTTCAAAAAATCTTTGCCAACTGGCATCAACGGTTTCGGGGTTTTCTTTGTATGCTTTATAGAGTTCGTCTATATAGCTTGAATGCGCATTGGAGATATAGGAATATTTGTCCATGTTGATTTAATGGGTTCGTACCTCAAAACTAAGTATAATTAAACAGATATAATAATTGTAAAACCGCATAAGCGAATATGATATTTAATTCCTATTAATTGTAATGTAAGGACTTGTTTTAAAACATATTTTCGATGCAATTGATAAGTGTTGCACGCTAAATAAGTACGCACATAAAATATTAAAAGTTATAATTATTCATCTGATTATAAATTAGATACGATTTTTAGATTTCGCACTTGTTTAGGACAATAAAAAAAGAGGCATGACCTCATACCTCTTTTTTTAAACATAAAGCGCTTAATTTCTTTTTGCAATTACCGTGCTTAGGGCATTGGGTTTTTATTTATTTATTTGGCATTTTCATATCTAAGTAAGGCTTCAAAAAAGTAATAATCAGCATATACAAGCGGCACATTTATTTCAGCACCATGCGGGATGCTGCCCACGCTGTGCATTAGTACAAAATTATTATTGCTGCCAGGCTCGGCCATATAATCTGGAGAAGACAAGGACTTTAGCATTTTCTCAGCTTTTTCAAAATAAAATTGCCCATTCACAGGCAGATAGTTGCTCATTTCAATCAAAGCCGAACTTACTATGGCTGCCGCTGAGGCATCCCTTGGAACAGTCTTAAATTGCTCAGGATCATAATCCCAGAGAGGCTTGTGGTTTTCATCAATTGCGTAGAAGTCCCAATATGGTATCAAATCTTCCGGCATATTGGGGTGATTAAGATAATTGTCAGCCAGCTTTTGCGCTGTTTCAAGATATTTATTGTCTTTAGTTTCGCGATACATCATAACAAAACCATAAATGCCCCAGGCCTGGCCACGCGCCCAAGTTGACTGATCGGTGAACCCCTGACAGGTGGCTTGATCTTTTACTTCACCGGTAAGTGTGTCATAATCAACCACATGATAGGTGCTAAAATCATCACGTATATGGTTTTTTATGGTAGTCTCAGCATGCGAAATTGCAATGTCTTTGAAATAATTATCTCCTGTAACTTCGGTTGCAAAAAACAGTAACTCCAGGTTCATCATATTATCAATGATAACCGGGAAGAACCATTCGGTTACACCATCCCAGTTTTTGCGATAATCCCATGATTTGATACTCTTAGTAATGGGATTATATCTGGTGCAAAGTGATTTGGCTGATTCTACCAAAATATCTTTATATGCTTCATTGTTGGTAAGTCTATAGCCATTTCCGTAGCTACAATACATCATAAAGCCAAGGTCGTGGTGGCCGGTAAATGTCTTTAAAGGCTCCAGTGCTTCTGTCCATCGTATGGCTTCCTGCTTAAAATCTTCATCTTTGGTATATTCATACAAGTACCAAAGATTACCAGCAAAAAAACCACTTGTCCAGTCGTACATATTAGTTGTCTTGAAGCTGCCATCCGGGGCGGTAGTTCTAGGGATTCGGGTCGGATCTGTTGCCACTTGCAGCATTTGCCTGGTTTGTTCTGATGCTGTTTCAAAACTTCTTTCAACTAGGCTTTTCTCATCAGATTTGGGAGTACAGGCCAATGCAAGTAGGCCAATCAAAAGACTAAAAAAGGTAATTCTAATTGTGCAAATCATTTTCAGGGTGTTTTATTTATATGTAAAAATAAGAACTCGAAAGGCTAAAGTGTATCCAAAGCTGATCAATACAAAATCAAAAATTAATGGTAGTTGATTAAAACTTCTTTTTAGTTTTTTCGAACAAATTTCAACATAAATACAGAACCTTTACCTTCTTCTGAAATCACGGAAATACTTCCCCCTATTTTGTGTAAAATCTCTTGAACAATATATAAGCCAAGCCCTGAACCTTCGCTATTTGCCGTTGCTCTAAAATACATATTGAATATTTTTGTTTGATTTTCGGCACTGATACCTATACCATTATCTTCAACATAAATCACATCTGATTCATTTTCTGTCCTGAAGCCAATTTCAACAAAAGACGCCTGTTTTGCTTCGTCATTGTATTTAAGGGCATTTGAAATCAGATTTCGCAATATAATTTCAATTCGTTTGCCATCAGTATGCATTATTGTACCCGGGACAATCTTATTGATTATGGTTATGCTTAGTTTTTGGTTGTGAAGCTCTTTAATAATTTGCTGGGTTAGGTTGAATAAATCAATTGGCTGATAAAGAATCTCAGTTTTTGAGTTGCGAGAGTAATCAATCAAGTTTTGTAACAGCTCTTCTAGTTTTTCAATACTTGATTTAATTAAAGCAATATAGTCTGGCCTATGTTTTTCATCAGCATCGTATAAATTCAGTAAACCTTTAACCGACTTAAGGGGCGAGACCAGCTCATGAGATGCGCTATATACAAATCGTTCCAAATCACTATTTACCTTGATCAGTTCGCGTGTTCTTGTTTCAACTTTTTGTTCAAGCGTTTTATTCAATTGGGTCAGCTTCTTATTGGCAGTATCGAGTTGCTGCTGGGTATTTTGGAGTGAAAAATGCTGGCTTTCCAAGTTGTCTCGTTGTGCCAATATTTCTTCATTTTGACTGGTGAGCTCTTCGTTTTGTGCTTGTATTTCTTCGTTTTGTTTTTGGATTTGTTCCTTAGAAATGCTAAGATCTTCGTTAATTTCAATAAGTTCATGAGTTCTTGCATCAACCAGACTTTCAAGTTTTTTATTGCGCTTTCTGATTTTGGAAATTCTCAATTGATTATACGTAAAAATAGATGCCAGTATTAAAAGTAGCATTGCTATTCTAAAAATAGCTAAGTCCCAAAAGGGAGGATGTATAACTATATTGACTTTATTTGGAGCTTCAAAATATTCATTATCCATCATTGCCCTTACTCTGAAGGTATAGTTTCCTGGAGGAACTTTATTAAAAATGGCATCATTATTTTTATTTGCAAAAGTCCATTCATCATCCATAGGCTCCAGTTTATACTGGTATCTGATTTCATTGGCATCGGTAAAATTTATAGCTCCATATCTGATTCGAAATGATGATTGATAATGATTGAGTTCAATACTTTCGCTATCGTCTTCAAAATGGATTAAAATCTTGAAAAGATCATTTGAAGAAGTTCTGAAAAGTAAATTTTTGACATCAACAGGACTCTGTACTTTTTTGATTTCCTTTGGATCAAAATGTAAAAGGCCATGCAGGGTACCCATTAAGATTTTACCGGATTTGAGTTTTATGGCCGCGCGTTGGCTGAAGTTCCGCGCAGGAATCCCCTTGAAATAATTTTCAAATGATTGAGTTTTAGTGTTAAAATGACAAAGGCCATTATCGGTACCCAACCAAATATTGCCTTGATCGTCCTCTACCATACTGTTGATTATCAGATTGCTCAAGCCATCTTTTTCAGAATAGTGATCAAATCCATCAATCTCGCTATTGTATTTATATAATCCATCTCCATTAGTGCCAATCCATACTGTTCCGTTGGCTGATACCAGCAGATCGTTGATATATTCAAAACCAAGTGCATTGGGATCATTAGGATTGGCTTTATAAATTCTAGCCCTATGATTCCGTGATTTTTCAAATACTTTCAAACCATTGAAACTGGCCACCCACAGGTTATTATCATTGTCTTCAACAATTTTTAAAGCACCTGTACCTTTCCATTCATCAATAAACCTAATTGTACCGGTTTTTTCCTCAAATAGATGTAAACCTGCTTCATTGGTTCCAATATACCATTTGCCTGAGTCCGATTCAAAAATCGAACGAATGTCATTGTCTTGCAAACGTCTACCAGAGCCTGGGTATGAAAATACTTGGTAGGTATCAGTCCCTCTTTTTTCGCATAAAAGGAGTCCTTGCATGTAGGTTCCTACGGCAACGATTTCTTTTGAGCTATTCAAAGTTAAAATGTCGCCAGTATAAGGTTTCCCATTAATTATAGGTTGATAATGATCGATGTATTCGCAATCAGGGCTAAGAATATTTATTTCACCATTACGCGCGCCAACAAGTATTTTACCATCTTTTTGCTCATGCAGTGAAATAATGGCATTGTTGCTCAATCCGAAGTTTTGTTGAGGGTTTTGTTTAATAATTTGGAAAGCATTGACGAATGGATCAAATAGCTGTAGCCCTTCTTTGAAAGTGCCACCCCATGCATAGCCATGTTCATCAATATAAAAACAAGTATAGTTTTTATGTAGCTTATCTTGTACAAGCCCAATTTTCTCGAGGTTGATCGGTGTCTCATTTGTTTTGTCATATATAAAAAGACCATCCATAATACTCACCCATAAATGGTTCTTTGAGTCTTGAGTTATAGTCCATACAAACTCGTCTGTTTTTACTATATCCGATTGTTGGGGTTTTTTGCTTGCCGAAGTTAAACTAAACAAACCGCCTCCTCGAGTTCCAATCCATGCCGTACCCTCATTGTCAACATGAAAGCAGGTAATATAATCTGAACCTTCTAGCCCGTTTATTTCCGAAAGTTTCCAATTTGAAAAAGTTTCATTATTTACATCAAGTACAGAAATACCCTCTGTAGTGCCAATAAGCACATTTTCATTTGTTAGTGAGGTAATATTGATTACATTATCTGATATAAGTGAATTGGCATATTCAATATCATGTTTATAATGCTGAACTGCCTTTGTATGGAGATTTACTTTTGTGAGTCCTTCAAATGAACCAATCCAAAGATGATTTTTTTGATCAAGGTGTAAGGCCATGAAAGTACGACTTACTGAGGGCTCGAGATGTGGCGATGGAATAAGATCATGCAGCGGATAAAAAGTATTGGTGGTAATTTCATACTTGCAAATGCCTTTATCGGCAGTGTTGATCCAAACATTACCAATTTCATCAAAAACAAAATCTAAAATATTATTTCCTGAAATGGAATTCTTGTGTTGAGGACTATGTAAGAAAGTGGCAAACTCAGTGCCGTCATATATGTTTATGCCATAGCCTGTGGCAATCCAAAGCATGCCAAACTTATCCTTTTCGATTTTATAAATCCTATCATTGGAAAGCCCTTCTTGCGTGGAATAATTGCTTACATAATAAAAGCTATGAACACCATAGGTTGGCAATATAATTAGATAGAAAAATACAAAAAAGTATAGAAGCCGCATTTTTGACGCATTTGCCTACTTGTAATATTCCAAGCATATAAACTTCAAAAAATAAGTAGAATAATCCAAATTACAACTACATCTTGTGGCTATTGCTTCATAAATATTATGGTAGTAATTCAGATTTCTCGGAAGAATGGAATAAGAGACTGTCAAAGCTTTACCCCCCGTTATTCTTTAACTTTTCTATTTGTTCTTTAGCCAGGCCTGTGTACCTGATAATTTTTTCGATTGGCTCATTCTCTTTCAACATTTCCCTTGCAAATTCAAAGGCTTTTTCTTCCTTTCCTTCTTCCTTTCCTTCTTCTCTTCCTTCATCTCTTCCTTCTTCCTTTGCTGTATCCAGTGAGTTTTTCAGATCCCGGTAGTACTTCAAGCTGTCTTCGTAAGATTGTATCTGTGCAGGGGTAAATTTGGCTATCTCTGCGGTTTCAAAAA
>DAIQNU010000196.1:0-7127 GCA_036788235.1 Cyclobacteriaceae bacterium | reverse complement strand
ATCCCTTTGGATTACAAATGGAAGGTCGTACCTTTAGCGACAGTACGTACAGGTACGGGTTTAACGGGAATAAACAAGACCGCGATAGTGGGGAATCAAATTTGACCTTATTGTTTATTTAATGATGACTGAAGTGTTAATAGCCAACAGGAGGAGGTAGCCTCGAACCTGAATGTGCCCACTCAACTTTCCCTACTTCCCCTTCAGAATGCCCAATACCTCATTGAGCTTTAGCAGGGCTTCTACTGGCGAAATGCTGTTAATATCTACCTTGCCTAAAGTATCTTTGATCATCTCGAATTTGGGATCGGCATCGAACAGGCTCAGTTGATAGTTGGCCTTGGGCACATCCTCCATCTTGCGATTAGTTTTTTTGCTGAGCTTGTCTTTTTCGAGGTGTTGCATGATTTCGTTGGCCCGCAATACAATCTGATTGGGCATGCCGGCCATCTGTGCCACATGTATACCAAAACTATGCTCGCTGCCACCTTCACGCAGTTTTCTTAAAAATATGATCTTATCCGTAGCCTCTTTTACCGATACATTAAAGTTTTTGATGCGGGGGAAATCATTTGCCAACTGGTTCAGCTCATGATAATGCGTTGCAAACAGGGTTTTAGCATGGCATTTAGGGTGCTTGTGCAGGTATTCCACAATAGACCAGGCAATCGAAATGCCATCGTAGGTTGCAGTACCCCGGCCTATTTCGTCCATCAAAATCAGACTTTTATCACTCAGGTTATTGAGAATGCTGGCAGTTTCGGTCATTTCTACCATAAATGTCGACTCGCCCTTTGACAGGTTGTCGCTGGCACCCACACGAGTAAAAACCTTGTCAGTCAGCCCCATGCGGGCATGAGTAGCCGGTACAAAAGAGCCCATTTGCGCCAGCAATACTATGAGCGCTGTTTGCCGGAGCAAGGCAGATTTACCAGCCATGTTGGGGCCGGTTATGATCATTATTTGCTGACTCTTGTCATCCAGGTATACATCGTTGGGCACATAAGGTTCTCCCGGGGGGAGTTGCTGCTCTATTACAGGATGCCGCCCCTCTTTGATATCAACTACCGATTCTTCCAGTAAGTGTGGGCGCACATATTGGTATTTGGCCGCCAGCAGCGAAAAAGAAAGTAGGCAGTCAATGTTGGCCACTACTTTTGCATTTTGCTGTATGGGCTGCACATAATCAGCGGCACTCTGAACCATTTGACCAAACAAGCGCTGTTCTATGGCAAATATCTTGTCTTCGGCATTCAGTATTTTTTCTTCATACACCTTGAGCTCTTCTGTAATATAGCGCTCGGCGTTTACAAGGGTCTGTTTTCTGATCCACTCGGGTGGCACTTTGTTTTTATGCGCATTGGTTACCTCCAGGTAATATCCGAAAACCTTGTTGTATGATATTTTAAGTGAAGGAATGCCTGTGCGCAAAGTTTCTTTTTTTTGCAATTGAAAGAGAAAGTCCTTGCCGGCATAGGCAATGGCCCGCAATTCGTCGAGCTCGGCATGTACGCCATCACGAACTATGCCCCCCAGATTGCTTACCAATGGCGGATCGTCCCTGAGCTCTATTTCAATTTTATCTACCAGATACTGACAAAGATTGATCTGATCGGCGAGCTTAAGCAGGGCAGAAATTTCGGTTTGACTCAACAGTTGTTTAACCGGATTAAGATTCTTAAGGGCTTTTTTTAACTGCAGCAATTCACGGGGATTGATCCTGCCCACCGCAACTTTGCCAATAAGTCGCTCCAGATCGCCGATTTGCTTTAAATTGCTCTCCAATGCATTTCTTAAATCCTCATTATTTACCAGCCCTTCTACCACATCCAGCCGTTCTTCTATGGGCAGCTTGTCTTTAAGGGGCATCAGTACCCATTTTTTAAGCATGCGCGCACCCATGGGTGTATTGGTATGATCGAGTATGCCAATGAGCGGTACACCGCCTTCTTGCTGGGGATACAGCAACTCGAGATTGCGCACGGTAAACTTGTCGAGCCAAACGTATTTTTCTTCCTCAATTCTGGCAATGGCATTGATATGGGCTGTCTCTTTATGTTCTGTTTCTTCCAGATAAAAAAGTATGGCACCAGCGGCAGTGATGCCTGCCTGATGGTTTTCCACACCAAAACCCTTAAGATTTTTGGTGCTAAAGTGACCGGTAAGTTTTTCAAAGGCATAATCATGTGAATACACCCATTCTTCCAGACAGTAGGTATTGTATTTGTCTCCGAAGAGTTCTTCAAAGGCACTGCGCTTGCGTTTGCAATAAATAATCTCGGATGGCAAAAAACGCTGCAAAAGATTGTCTATGTATTTCGGATCGCCCGATGAAAGTAGAAATTCTCCGGTAGAAAGATCGAGAAAGGCTATGCCTACTTCCTTTTCTTCTATATGAATGGATGCGAGGTAATTGTTGGTCTTTTTTTCCAGTACATTATCATGGAATGACAGCCCCGGGGTGACCAATTCTGTAACCCCCCGCTTTACAATGCCTTTGACCATTTTAGGGTCTTCGAGCTGGTCGCAAATAGCCACCCTGAAGCCTGCACGCACCAGTTTAGGCAGGTAGTTGTCAAGCGAATGATGCGGAAAGCCTGCCAGTTCCATGGCTGAGGCGGCACCATTAGATCTTTTGGTAAGCACTATATCCAGTACTTTGCTGGCTTTTATGGCATCTTCGCCAAACGTTTCATAAAAATCACCCACTCTGAAAAGCAGCAAAGCACCAGGATGCTTTACTTTTATGGCATTGTATTGCCGCATGAGGGGTGTTTCTGTACCTTTGTTTGCCTTTGACATTCGTGAAATAAATGGAAGCGAAGATATGGTAAATGTTTTAGATTTGTTTTAACAAAAATCGGGATGATCGCCGTATTTGTTGTTTCGCTCGTTACAAAACTGAAAAATTAAGGTTGGAAAACAAAAAAATTAATTCTGACAATTGTGTATTGCCAAATATAAATAGACATGAGAAAACTTGATATTGACGAACTGGACCGGTTGAGTGTAGAAGCTTTTAAGGCAACCCCCAAGAAGCCCTTCGTGCTGGTTCTCGACAACATTCGAAGTATGTACAATGTGGGTTCGGCTTTCAGAACAGCCGATGCCTATCTGGCCAACAAGATTTATCTATGCGGCATTACTGCAAAACCACCCCACAGAGAAATACACAAATCAGCCCTGGGCGCTACTGATTCTGTCGACTGGGAGTATGTAGAAAATACAGTAGATGCACTCAAAGATTTGAAAAAGAATGGTTACAAAATAGTAGTGCTCGAGCAGGCCGATGAGAGTGTAATGCTACAAGACGTAAGCTTTAATGCCAACCAGAAGTATGCTTTTGTTTTTGGCAACGAGGTATTCGGCGTACATGACGATGTGATGGAAATGGCCGATCAGGTAATCGAAATTCCGCAGTTTGGCACCAAGCACTCGCTAAATGTGTCGGTAACTGTTGGTGTAGTACTCTGGGAATTAATCCGCAAGACGGTACTAAAAAAGGGCTAGTGATTTCTGTTACATCCACCAGCCCTGCATTTTTTCTAAACAATCAAACCAGATTCTTCACCCCTGAATCGTTAGCAGCACAAGCATTACCTATTGGTAACACTATTTACTTGCTTTCAATACCAAGGCTGTACGACAAGGTAAATAGACACTTAGTTGGTTATCGCCCATTGTCTGATATTTGAGATTTGTATCTACCCGACTATGGCCGCCAAACTCAGGATCATCAGAGCACAATATGATTTTGTATTTGCCCTTTTTAGGCACATAAAATCGATAATCGGGCACGCTATTTTGCGGGCTAAAGTTAAATACGAATATCAGGTTGGAGCGCTCAAAAATGATCACCTGATTGGTGGTATCCATGTTGAGCTGTTGTGCCTGGTTGGCAGGTAATACCTTGTGCTTTTTAAGAACATGTATCATGGCCTTGTCAAAGTCATTGAGAAACTTGTACTTAAGTGCAGGGTTGTCGACTAGCGACCACTGTCTGCGGGCATATTTGTAGCTCCAGTTGTTGCCTTCACGCGGAAAGTCGATCCACTCAGGGTGGCCAAATTCGTTGCCTATAAAATTCAAATATGCCTCACCACCAAGTGAACCAGTAAAAAGCCTGATCATTTTGTGTAAAGCAATGCCCCGGTCAATCACTAGATTAGGATCTTCTACCGTCATATGCCAGTACATTTCTTTATCCATAAGCCAAAAAGCAACCGATTTATCGCCCACAATGGCCTGGTCGTGCGATTCGGCATAGGCTACGGTTTTTTCATTGTAGCGGCGATTTACCATTACATTCCAGAGCTCATGGATATCCCAATCTTCATCCGCTTTGTGTTTCAAATATTTTATCCAGAAATCAGGAATGCCCATGCCCAGCCTGAAGTCAAAACCTACCCCGCCATCAAGCGGTGGCCTGCATAAGCCGGGCATGCCACTCATATCTTCAGCAACGCTAATGGCATCAGGTTTTATCTTGTGAATGAGTGTATTGGCCAGTTGTAGATAGGTTAAAGAATCCCAGTCTACGCCATCTTTGAAATATTTGTCATAATGATCGAATTGCATGAAATCGCCATGATGCATATACATCATGGAGGTAATGCCATCAAACCTGTAGCCGTCTACATGAAATTCCTTGATCCAGTACTGTACATTGGAAAGTAAAAAACGTTGTACTTCGGCTTTGCCATAGTTAAAGAGTTTGCTATCCCAGGCAGTGTGTTCGCCACGGCTTCCGGCATGGAAGTATTGATCGCTGCTGCCATCAAATTCATTGAGACCCTCGGCAATATTTTTTACGGCATGTGAATGCACCAGATCGATGATTACCGCTATGCCCATGTCGTGCGCGGTATTTACCAATTCTTTAAAATCCTGCGCGCTGCCAAAGCGGCTGGTAGGAGCAAAAAAGCTTGAAACATGGTACCCGAAAGAGCCATAGTAAGGATGCTCCTGTATGGCCATGAGTTGTATGGTATTATAGCCCAGTTTTTTAATCCTTGGGAGCACCTGTTGAGTAAATTCACGGTAGGTGCCAACAGCCTCCTTTTCTTGCGCTATGCCTATGTGCGCTTCGTAAATCAAGGGACAATCCTTAATTTCCTTGAGCTTAAAATCATGATCGGTCCATTTGAAACCATCATGAAGATCAGTAACCAGCCCGCTAAAATCATGGCTGTGTTCGTCCTGCACAGTATAGCGTATGTAAGCTGGAATGCGATCCAGCTCACCTTTGTCCGTAACCGTGTGTACCTTTACCCGGGTATTTTTTTGTACTTCATTTTCAGAAATAAAAATTTCCCAAATACCATCGCCTATCTGCTTTAGCGGGTGTGAATTTCTATTCCAGCCATTAAAATCGCCAGTAACAGAAAGCGCTTTGGCTGCCGGCGCCCATTCTCGATAGTACCAGCCTTTCTTTTTTTTGTCGTAGTTAAAACCAAAATATTGATAGGCCATTGCCAACTTCTCCAGGGAGCCATGATTCTTCTTTATTTCATTCAGTGCATGTTGATAGCGGCTAATGAGACCACTTATATCTTCGTCGTATGGCTCAAGCCAAGGATCATCTAGTACGAGTTGAGGTATTTCTGGCATATTTTTGTTGACATTTTTCATAATAAAAAAATAGTTGTAATTAGGCTGGAAGATACATATTTTGATTTTTAAAAGCACAAGGCTATGTAACTAATCTCATAAATTCATTGGGTATGAATCATTTTGGAGCAACCATTGGCATTATCAAACATGTTGTGTGAAGCCTTGATAAAAGTAATTGTCAATTCAATACCATTGTTCGAAACATAATTTTCAGTACCATTGTAGCAATTTTTTAATTCAATAAAAAAACATTAGATTATGTCTAAGATTTCGATTTTTATACTTGTACTTTCTGTTTCTGCCTGCTCTGGTTCTATACAAGAAAATGAAAAACTCCATATTTTCATGCATTACCTAATGGCTGGGGAGCCTGGTCAGACAAGCATTATTTTCCAGTCGCGCCTGGCTGCTTCCGATACCATAATTTATGAAGATGTACATGATCCTGAAAAATTGATGCAGACTGATTTGCCCGGAAAAGCTGGCTTTGCCCGTTTTGAATACGGCAATGACCCCGAATTACAAAATAAATTTGCCAGCAACTGGTTAGAGGCCAATGCCAATAACGATTTTATTATAAAATACAAGGCCGATAATCTTGAACCTGGTACCCAATATTATTACCGGTTGTGCTTTGGGGAAGATACCAGCCGACTGGCCTACAGCGATATACAATCGTTTGGCACTTTGCCTGCCAGAGACAGTGAGTCTACAATTGCCTTTACTATGGTAACTGGCTCTCATTTGGCCAGATTTTATTTGGGAGGCGGCTTTGGGGCTCCTTCATCTCAGGGTGTTAGTGCTTATAGAGGCGAGGACAAATACGAAGGATTTCATGGCTTCGAAACCATGGCAGGCATGCAGCCAGATTTTTTTATTAGCAATGGCGACAATGTATATTATGATCATCCACCAAAGCATAGTGCTACAACTTTGGAAGAAATGCGCTCTATGTGGCATCGCCAGTTTTTTATGCCAAGGATGCGACATTTTTTGGCTTCTGTTCCCGTGTTTTGGATGAAAGACGATCATGACCACCGTTTCGACGATTCTGACACGGTGGCAATCAATAAGACATTTGGAACTGAGCCTTCTAACGAATTGGGCATACGTACTTTCATTGAGCAGGTGCCGGTGGTAGATCCTGAAAGCGCAGATCCGAAAACGTACAGAACCGTAAGGGTGAATAAAGATGTGCAGCTCTGGATGGTAGAAGGCCGAGATTATAGAAGTCCAAATGCTTTGCCTGATGGCCCGGAAAAATCCATTTGGGGGATTGAGCAAAAAAAATGGCTCAAAGAAACCTTGAAGGAGAGCGATGCCACTTTTAAAATTCTGGTGACGCCCACCCCCATGGTTGGCCCTGATGGTGCCGGAAAAACCGACAGCCATGCCAATCCTGATGGTTTTATGCATGAAGGCAATGAATTTTTTGCCTGGCTTGCTGCGGAGGGTTTTTCGCCTAACAATTTTTTTATTCTTACAGGCGACCGCCACTGGCAATATCATTCCAT
>DAIQNU010000195.1:484-7156 GCA_036788235.1 Cyclobacteriaceae bacterium | reverse complement strand
AGTGGGTAATCTTATATATTGGTCTGGCCAATGTCATCAAAATGAGCACAGGCGTTAGTGAAGCCTTAATGGCCTACTCACGGCATTATAAAATGGTTACCTGGTTCATGCTCGCTTTTTTGGTCATTACAATTATCACCAATTTGATTTTCATACCCATCATGGGCATTAGCGGCGCGGCACTGGCTTCTATGGTGGCCGTCGGTATTTATGGCTTCATGCGCTTTTTATTTGTCAAGCATCATTTTGGCTTGCAACCGTACAATACAAAGTTTTTAATAATACCCGGCTTGGGTCTGCTAACAGCCACATTGGTGTATTTCATACCACATACCTTGCATTACCTGGCAGACATAGCAATGCGAAGTACCCTGGCCACAATCTTGTTCTGCATATCGATATATCTGTTGCGCTGTTCGGAAGAGTTTAATGCTGCCCTGCTTTATATCTGGAAAAAAATAAAAAGATAATAGCTCAATAAAGACGGTCAGATTTAAAAAGTAAGGTTTTTTCATCCTCATTTTCAAATATTTAAACATGATAAAGTGTTTTTTTTCATTTTTTTATGAATCAGTGTTTTGCTTTATATAATTTAATTCTACTTTTGTATTCCATTTTGAAAACGGCATATAATTGTCCCATGGTGTAATTGGCAACACGTCTGGTTTTGGTCCAGAAGAGTCTAGGTTCGACCCCTAGTGGGACAACAACAAATCCCGAATTTGATTCGGGATTTTATTTTCAAGCTATATATTTTTAGATTAACTCATGTCTAAGGTAAAAATCTTCTCCGGCTCAGATTCATTTTATCTTGCTGAAAAAATCGCCAAAGAGTATGGCAAAACTCTTGGGGGTATAGTACTTGAAAGATTCAGTGATGGGGAAATTTCTACCTATTTTAAAGAATCTGTCAGAGGTTGTGATGTTTTCCTGATAGGTAGTACAAGGCCTCCTGCTGACAACATGCTTGAGTTGCTTCTTATGATAGACGCCGCCAAACGAGCCAGTGCCAAGTATGTAACTGTAGTGCTGCCTTACTATGGTTATGCCCGGCAAGACAGAAAAGACAAACCACGAGTATGTATAGCTGCCAAGTTGGTAGCTAATTTACTTTCGGCCTCAGGTGCGGATCGCATTATGACTTGTGATCTGCATGCTGGTCAGATCCAGGGATTTTTCGATTTTCCTGTTGATCACTTAAGTTCTTCATATGTTTTTGTTCCCTATATACAATCACTCAAATTAGAAAATCTATTATTTGCTTCACCCGATGTGGGTGGCACCAAGCGAACCTTGGCATATGCAAGGCATTTTGGCGTTGACATGGTGATCTGCGACAAGCATCGTGCGCGAGCCAACGAGATTGCTTCTTTGCAGCTTATTGGAAATGTAGAGGGCATGGATGTAGTGTTAATAGATGATTTAATTGATACTGGTGGCACCATAGCCAAGGCTAGCCATGAAATAAAGAGACAAGGTGCAAAGTCAGTTAGGGCAATTTGTGCTCACCCAGTGTTATCGGGCAATGCTTACGAAAATATAGAAAACTCAGCCCTTGAAGAATTGGTAGTGACGGATACGATACCACTTAATGGTACATCTTCAAAAATAAAAATACTATCCGTTGCAGAATTATTTGCGCATAGCATACGCAAAACACACAGCAACGAATCAATAAGTTCCTTATTTATACATTAATTTAATTTTAAAAACTATTATGAAAACAGTAGAGATTATAGGGTTTAAAAGAGCAAATCTCGGTAAAGGCGATTCAAAAGCGCTTAGACTTGAAGGTAATGCCCCCTGCGTACTTTATGGAGGTAAAGAACAAGTGCATTTTCACACGCCAATGATTCTTTTTAGGGATCTAGTGTATACCTCTGAAGCCGCCTATGTTGACTTGAATATTGAAGGAGACAAATATAAAGCGATATTGCAAGACATTCAGTTTCATCCGGTTAATGAAATGATTCTTCATGCCGATTTCCTTTTGTTGGACGAAAAAAAGCCAATTAAAATGGAAATTCCGGTCAGATTCAAAGGCAACTCACCTGGTGTGATCAAAGGTGGTAAGCTTACTACCAAACTCAGAAGACTAACTGTAAAAGCGTTTCCTAAAGAAATTCCTGATGAAATCGTTGTTGACATCAGCAATCTTGAACTAGGAAAATCTATTAAAGTTGGTGATGTAGAAGCTGGTAAATTTGAAATATTGAATAATAAATTTGTTTCAATAGCTTCAGTACAAATCCCAAGGGCACTTAGAGGAAAAGATGCTGCTGGTGGGTCGGATGATGAGTAAGAAAAACATTTAATACATAAAAAATCCTGCCCATAAAGCAGGATTTTTTGTTTAAATCCCATTCATCAAGTATTATTATCGAAAAAAATATTGACCAATTTCATGGAAAGCTTCTTTCATTTAGGGTTCCTGATAGATATTTAAGCAACGAACTTTTTGAGCCTGGAGGCTTTTAATTCTTAATGTAAAAAAATGAAATACTTGATAGTTGGCTTGGGGAATATTGGTGCGGAATACGAACTGACCCGACACAATGCAGGCTTTCTTGTGTTGGATCAATTGGCAGATAAGCATAAGGTGAGCTTTACACTTGAACGACATGCACATAAAAGTGAGATTAAATATAAAGGCAGACAAATACACCTGATAAAACCCACAACCTACATGAATCTGAGTGGCAAGGCCTTTAAATACTGGATGCAACAACTTGGTGTAGCCATGGAAAATACGTTGGTCATTACTGATGACATTGCATTACCACTTGGCAGATTGCGTATGCGTCAAAAAGGATCGAGTGCCGGGCACAATGGTCTAAAAAACATTGAAGAATTGTTGGGCGGACAAAATTATCCAAGGTTGCGATTTGGCATAGGTGACAATTTCAGACAAGGTGGTCAGGTTGATTATGTATTGAGCCGTTTTACTAGTGAAGAAATGAAAGAACTCCCTGAAATACTTGAAAAGGCTTCTGAAATGGCTTTGTCGTTTTGTACTCTAGGTATTGAAAGAACTATGAGTAATTTCAATTCATAAATCAATCAAATAGCAACTCCATAAGTTGATCAAATGCTAAAGCCGGAGCATAGGAATGTCCGGTATAGGTGTTGGCCATCAGCTTTAGGTATTGTGCCTTACGATCTGCATAGATTAGTTCCAATAATACATTGCCATACAATTGCTCCATTGGCTGTTCCAGACTCAATGGAGGTTTGAGATATATACGTTCTCTGGTTTCGACAAAATGATCTTTTTCTGAAATCTCCCGATCGCTGTGCGCCAACTTGTAGCCCAATCGCATAACGGACTCACTGAAATACCGCAAAACAAATGGCAATTGCGTGGCTTCAAGTCCACCCATGCCTGCCAAAATAGCAAATCCATTGGAACCATCACCTTCGTAGATTTGCATATCTAAAGGCGCACTGATGCCCGCTTTTTTGAAATGGTAGCTTTTATGTATAAGACTTAAAAGCTCCTTACTGGCTTCGTTCATTTCCCATTTTTGATAGGCTTTGTCATCTCGATCGGTTCTGGTAAGCGGTTCTCTTTCTGCTACTTTTTTCTGACCAGGAAAAAGCCTGTTCAATAATTCATTCACTTGTTTTTTCAAGGCATTTCAATGTTTACTTGTATAGTTATACGCATTCAATAATCTATTATACGATAATTGGCAATTTACTTTTTGTATTGGTGCAATACCTAATTGCCAATTATTTATTTCTATATATCCCGGACAACTTATTTTATATTTATACGCTTTAATCTTATAAAGTATCAAAACTCTTGTCTGAGGAAGATGTTCAGGCATTAAACATGAGATTACGTAATTATGATCTACCATTCATTAAAAAAGACCGACCTTAAATTAAGTGCCATTGGATTTGGTTGTATGTCAATAGAAGGAAGCTACAAAGAAAATGAAAAGCTCATACACCATGCTGTAGATTTGGGCATAAATTTTTTTGACACGGCTGACTTGTATCAACATGGTGAAAATGAGCAAACTGTTGGCAAAGCCCTGAAAAGCAAAAGACATGACGTATTTATAGCCACAAAAGTAGGTAACCAATGGAACCCCGATGGCAAGAGTTGGGACTGGAACCCATCTAAAGCGTATATATTGGAGGCAGTAGAGAAAAGCTTAAAGAGGCTGCAAACCGACCGCATTGATTTGTATCAACTCCACGGCGGCACCATCAACGACCCTATAGATGAGACAATCGAGGCTTTTGAAATACTGAAAGGACAGGGCAAAATATTGCATTATGGCATATCGTCCATTCGCCCAAATGTGATCAGGGAGTATATGGAGCGATCGTCGATTGTGAGTGTAATGATGCAGTACAGCTTGCTAGACAGAAGGCCGGAAGAAAACTGCCTTGAAAGCCTGAAGGAAAAAAATATAGGCGTGCTGACTCGTGGCAGTCTGGCAAAAGGGCTACTGGCCGGAAAAGCCCCGGCTGAAATGCTTGGGTATACCGATAAGGAAGTGGCCAGCTTGCAAAAGGCCATTCAAAAGCTGAGTCATGAAGATAGAACCGAAGCACAAACTGCCTTGCATTGGGTACTAAGCAACAAGGCCGTTTGTTCAGCGGTAGTGGGCATCAGAACCGAAAAGCAACTTTTAGAAATTGCCGAAACCATTAAAGCACCAGCTCTCACCAAAGCTGAGAAAGAAACACTCGATCAGGTGCTTGCACCAAAAACTTATCAAGAGCATAGATAAGGTTTTGAAAGAGTAAAAGCCACATTTCTGTTGATGCTTTATCCACCTACTAACCCGGCCAACAGTCGGCTAATGCTCCAGAAAGTTTATCAAATGTCGTCTCAGGTTGTAATAATCAGGATGCTCGAGGACTTGTCGTCTTTCGCGAGGCCGATCCAGATGGATGTCAAGCGTATCGCCAATTTGGGCTTTAGGGCCACTCGTCATCATAATAACACGATCGGCCAGAAAGATCGATTCGTCCACATCATGGGTGATCATGACTGCGGTGATTTTTTCTTTGTTCCACACCTCCAGCAATACATCTTGCAACTCGGCACGCGTCAATGAATCGAGCATGCCGAAAGGCTCGTCCAGCAATAGTATTTTGGGCTTGAGTGCAAAAGCCCGGGCTATCCCTACCCGCTGCTGCATGCCTTGCGAAAGTTCCGAAGCTTTTTTGTGAAAGGCATCTTCTAGCCCGACTTTATGCAGATAATACTGGCAGATTTCAGTACGTTCTTGCCTGGTAGCATGTGGAAACACCTGCTCTACACCCAGCATTACATTTTGCTGTGCCGTCATCCATGGAAACAGACTTGGCGACTGAAAAACAACCCCTCTGTCAGGTCCGGGTTTGGTTATCGGCTTGCCATCCAGCTTGATTTTGCCACCTGAAATCGGGTTCAGCCCGGCAATCATGGTGAGTAAGGTAGATTTTCCACAACCCGAATGCCCAATGATGGAAATGAATTCCTCTTTCATTACTTGCATTTTCAGGTTTTCGAGTACCACATACTCCCCTTTAGGTGTCGGGTATATTTTTGTAAGATCCACTATATCCAGCATTGCTTCTGCTGTGGATTTCCGGATTGCCGGGTTTTCTATCTCTGATGTCAATATATCGTTCATGGCACAGGTATTTTATTCATTCAACATGTATTGGCTATGTTCAGGCTGCATTTAGCCTGATTTTCAGAAATTGGAAGTCAATGTCTGCTAAAAGTACTTAAGCTTTTCCTTTTCTTTTCTTCTGCTAAATATCTTGCCCGGCATAATCGGACGAAGCTCGGGCAAATGAAAATTATTAGTCTTTCCGGATTTTACACCAGCGCCCACATCCATCAAATATTCTATTATTTCGTTTCGCACCTTTTTGAAGTTCTCGTTGTCATTGAGCTCTGTTTTTATTCTGGGTCGTTCAATATCTATTTTAAATTCGGGTGTCAGGCTGGCATCTGGTCCGGGATTGAGCGGAATAATCCTGTCGGCCATGAGTATACCCTCGTCTACATCATTGGTAATGAGCAATGCCGTTCTTTTATCCTTGTTCCAGATATTTATAATTTCCTGTTGCAAAGTTCCTCTGGTCAGGGCATCCAGCGCGCTGAGTGGCTCATCCATCAGCAGCATCTCGGGATTCATGGCTAGGGTTCTGGCCAGTGAAACCCTTTGGCGCATGCCACCAGAAAGCTCAGAAGGTTTTTTGTTGATTGCAGGACTCAGATTCACCATTTCGATGTATTTGCGAACATGGGCTTCTTTCTCTTGTCGCGACCAGTCCGTAAACACCTCATCTACCGCAAGGGCTATATTCTGATACACTGTGTACCATGGCAAAAGAGAATAGTTTTGAAAAACTACGCCTCTGTCATGCCCGGGGCCTTGCACAGGACTTCCTTTAAAAATTACTTCACCGGCATCGGGAAACAGCAAGCCGGTAATCAATTTGATCAGGGTTGTTTTACCACTACCCGTAAAGCCTACGATGGCCACAAACTCACCTTCTTCTATTCGCAGGTTAATATTTTTGAGTACTCCGGTTCTGTTTTTTCCTTCGCCAAAGCTCTTGCTCACATGTTTTAATTCAAGAAATGCCATGTTGTTTGTTTATTTAAATGATTTATGAAACATGAGATTTTTCAAAACTCACCAACTGTTGTAG
>DAIQNU010000195.1:0-474 GCA_036788235.1 Cyclobacteriaceae bacterium | reverse complement strand
CATCACCCTGTCCAGGAAAAAACCGATGATTCCGACCGTAAAAACTGCCACCATGATTTTAGCCAGTGATTGGCTGCTGCCATTTTGAAATTCATCCCAGACAAACTTGCCCAGTCCAGGGTTTTGCGCCAACATTTCGGCGGCTATAAGTACCATCCAGCCCACGCCCAGCGAGATCCGGAGTCCGGTAAAAATCAAAGGCAAAGTAGCTGGTAACACTACTTTGAAGGTCTTTTTGAGAGGTGACAATTGCAGTACTTTGGCCACATTTATATAGTCTTCATTGACCGTCGATACGCCCAGAGCGGTGTTGATCAAGGTGGCCCAAAGTGAACAAAGAGACACCGTGATGGCCGAAATGATAAATGATTTTTCGAACATGCCGTCATTGGTAACATACACTGCACTCACTATCATGGTTACTATAGGCAGCCATGCCAGGGGAGAAACGGGTTTGAAAATCTGAATCAATGG
>DAIQNU010000194.1:247-7274 GCA_036788235.1 Cyclobacteriaceae bacterium | reverse complement strand
AGAGTATAATTTACTAGCAATGGCACCCATTATTTACCTGGCACCATTGGTAGTACTTGTCTCAGTTTTGAGTCTGATAGTATTGAGCTTAAGGCTCCCGGGTCAAAAATAAAATATACTGACTCAACATGAAATAAGGTAAAGGTTAATTCTATATATTGGAAGGTTTGTAAATAACCCAGGGAACAAAATATTAAAATGGCAGAACAATCAACATATACTGAAGATAATATTAAGTCGCTCGATTGGCGCGAGCACATCAGGTTACGCCCGGGTATGTATATCGGGAAATTAGGCGATGGTTCGTCCTTTGACGATGGAATATATGTGCTGGTAAAGGAAGTGCTCGATAACTGTATAGATGAGCACGTGATGGGCTACGGCAAAACCATAGAAATTAAAATCACAGAACACAGGGCAGAAGTACGTGATTATGGCAGGGGCATTCCACTTGGTAAGGTGGTAGATTGTGTTTCTAAAATAAATACCGGGGGAAAATATGACTCCAGGGCATTTCAAAAATCGGTGGGTCTAAATGGGGTAGGTACCAAGGCGGTTAATGCCTTATCAAATTACTTTCGCGTACAGTCATTTCGCGAGGGACAGTCCAAGCTGGCCGAATTCAAGCAGGGAAATCTGGTGGTCGACAAATCGATCGAATCGAGCTCGCAACGTAACGGAACACTCATAACATTTGAACCCGATGGCGAAATTTTTAAAAACTTCCATTTTATTTCCGATTATCTGGAAAATATGATTTGGAACTATTGTTTCCTCAATGCGGGGCTTGTCATTTATCTTAATGGTAAAAAGTTTTATTCAGAAAACGGACTTTTAGATCTGCTTTCAAAAAAGACCGATCCTGAAAGCCTTCGATATCCGATCATTCATTTGAAAGGAGATGATATTGAGCTCGCGCTTACTCATAACAATCAATATGGCGAAGAATATTATTCATTTGTCAATGGACAATTTACAACCCAGGGTGGTACGCACCTTCAGGCATTTAGAGAAGCATTGGTAAAAACAGTTAGGGAGCACTTTGGGAAAAATTTTGAAGCGGCAGACATTCGAAGTAGTGTTGTATCTGCCATATCAGTGCGTGTGATAGAACCAGTTTTTGAGTCTCAAACCAAAACTAAGCTAGGATCTATCAATGTAGGCCCAGATGGCCCGACCATGCGGACATTTATTGGTGATTTCATTAAAGAAAAACTTGACAATTATTTACACAAACATGCTGATGTAGCCGATGGGCTTTTGAAGCGTATTTTACAGTCTGAACGCGAACGAAAAGAAATAGCTGGCATTAAAAAACTTGCCAACGACAGAGCCAAAAAAGCCAATCTTCACAATAAGAAATTGCGCGACTGCCGAATTCACTTTGACGATAACAGCGGCGATCGGAGAGAAGATACTATGATTTTCATCACTGAGGGTGACTCTGCGAGTGGATCTATAACCAAATCGCGTGATGTACAAGTCCAGGCTGTTTTCAGCTTACGAGGCAAACCGCTCAACTGCTATGGACTAACCAAAAAAGTAGTGTATGAAAATGAAGAGTTTAACCTATTGCAGCATGCGCTAAATATTGAAGACGGGCTCGATACTTTGCGGTATCGTAAAATAATCGTTGCTACCGATGCCGATGTTGATGGCATGCACATTCGATTGCTATTAATGACATTCTTTTTGCAATTTTTCCCAGATCTGGTGCGCAACGGACATCTCTATATACTTGAAACTCCATTGTTTCGAATTCGCAATAAAAAGGAGACTATCTATTGCTACAGCGAAGACGAAAAGCAAAAAGCAGTAGCTAAGCTTGGAAATAAGCCTGAGATTACTCGATTTAAGGGACTCGGAGAAATATCTCCGGATGAATTTGGTGAGTTTATCAATGAAAATATACGATTGGAGCCTGTACTTTTGAGTAAAGACACTGCTATAAAAAATCTGCTTTCGTTTTTTATGGGAAAAAATACACCCGATCGTCAAGATTTTATCATTGACAGGCTAAGGGTCGAAAAAGATATAATAGATGAGGAATTGCCAGAAATGGTAGAAGAGGAATCGTAATACCCTAGAATAATAGTAAGTAATGCCAGAAGACGAAAATATTCCAAAAAACGGAAATGAATTGCCAGAAGATGCTGAAATTCAAACAGCGACGCATCTTTCAGGTATGTACGAGAACTGGTTTCTCGACTATGCCTCATACGTAATTTTAGAGCGAGCTGTACCTGCAATCGAAGACGGACTTAAGCCGGTACAAAGACGCATCATGCATGCCATGAAGGAAATGGATGATGGGCGTTTCAATAAGGTGGCAAACATTATTGGAAGCACCATGCAGTATCATCCGCATGGTGACGCTTCCATTGGAGATGCCATAGTTGCCTTAGGGCAAAAGGAATTGTTGATAGATACTCAAGGAAACTGGGGAGATATTAGAACCGGCGATAGTGCAGCCGCACCTAGATATATTGAATCAAGACTTTCGAAATTTGCTCTTGAAGTACTCTTTAATCCGCAGACTACCCGTTGGCAGCTTTCCTATGATGGCCGCAAAAGAGAGCCTATTAATCTTCCTGTTAAATTCCCTTTACTATTGGCTCAGGGCGTCGAAGGTATTGCCGTGGGGCTTTCAACCAAGGTGCTTCCTCACAATTTTTGTGAACTTTTGCAGGCGAGCATTGCCTTACTCAAAGGCAAATCTGTAGAGATTTTACCTGATTTTCCTACAGGCGGTATGGCCGATTTTACGGATTACAACCGGGGTAAACGCGGTGGTAGAATAAAAGTACGGGCTAAAATTGAGGAGTTTGATAAGAAAACACTCATTATAAAAGATATCCCTTTTGGTACCACCACTACTAGTTTGATAGACTCGATAGTCAAAGCAAATGACAAGGGGAAAATTAAAATTAAAAAGGTAATCGACAACACGGCCAAAGATGTTGAAATTCAGATTCAACTGGCACCGGGTCAATCGCCAGACATTACCATAGATGCATTATATGCTTTTACAGAATGTGAGTCATCTATCTCGCCTAATGCCTGTGTTATTGTCAATGACAAACCTATGTTTCTGGGTGTTGACGAAATCCTTAAACTTTGTAATGACCAGACTGTAGATTTACTAAGGCGGGAGCTAGAAATCCGCAAAGCCGAGCTGCTGGAAAAAATATTATTTTCTTCACTTGAGAAGATTTTTATTGAAAACAGAATTTACAGGGATATAGAAGAATGCGAGACTTGGGAGGCTGTAATAGACACAATAGACCAGGGCTTGGAACCTTTCAAGCCACAGTTTTACCGTGAAATCACTAAAGATGACATCGTAAGGCTTACAGAAATCAGAATTAAGCGTATTTCGAAATTCGATGCTTTTAAAGCCGATGAGCTCATGAATAGGCTTACGGAAGAACTTGCAGAAACAGAGCATCATTTAACACATCTAACCGAATTTGCCATTAGCTACTATGAGAATTTGCTAAAGAAATATGGTAAGGGACGCGAAAGAAAAACAGAAATACGCAGCTTCGACAATATAGCGGCTACCATCGTTGCTGCTAACAATCAGAAATTGTACATCAACCGAGTAGAAGGCTTTGTTGGATATGGCCTCAAAAAAGAAGAGTTCATTTGCGATTGCTCCGATTTGGACGATATTATTGCCATAAAACGAGATGGTAGTTTTAAAGTAGCGAGAATTACCGACAAAATATTTGTTGGCAAAGATATAATCCATGCAGCTGTATTCAACAAAAACGATGAGCGGATGGTGTACAACGCTGTTTATCTCGATGGCCAGTCTGGCAGATCTTTTGTTAAGCGGTTTCAAGTATTGGGCATTACCAGAGACAAAGATTATGACCTTTCGCAAGGAAATGCCGGTTCAAAATTACTGTACTTTTCTGCTAACCCCAATGGCGAAGCGGAGTTAGTAACGGTTTACTTATCATCAAGGAGCAAAGCCAGGGTCAAGCAATTTGACTTTGATTTTTCGACCCTCGAAATTAAAGGCCGAAGCGCGAAAGGAAATATTCTTACCCGATATCCTGTGCGAAAAATCCAATTAAAATCAGAAGGTAAATCAACCCTCGGTGGTTTAAATATCTATTATGATGCATCAATCGGTAGGTTAAATCGAGACGAAAGAGGCAAATACCTTGGAAACTTCCTGGCAAACGATCAGATACTCATAATAACTACTGATGGTAGCTATGAATTAACTTCCTTTGAACTAACCAATCGATATGAAGAAACACAGATCGTACTTATTGAAAAGTTTGAATCGGATGCAATTATTTCTGCGATTTATTACGAAGGATCGTCAGAAAATTTTTATACCAAAAGATTTCAGATAGAGACCAGTACAGTGAATAAAAAGTTTGGCTTTATCAGCGAATCAAAAGGTTCTAAATTGGTTTTTGCCAGTACAAATCCGGATCCTGAAATCATCTTTGATGAGACTACCGGTACGAAAAAGGCGCAGACTGAAAAACGACAACTAAAATTAAGTGAGATAATAGATGTGAAGGGCTGGAAATCCGTTGGTAACAAAATATCGACTGGTAAAATAGCCAATATAATGGAAATAGAACAGGAAGAGGAAGCAATAAATGATCAAGGAGAAGAATTGGCAGAATCATCAGAAGAAGCAGCGCCGCCAAAAGGTGAAGAAGAAAGTAAGACAAAATCATCTGCAAATTTTAATGTAGGCCAGTCAGTTGAGTTTAAAATTAACAAGCCAGACAAAGGCAAAGATCAACTCGATCTTTTTAGCTAAATTTGTTGAAATTGTTTGCTGAATTTTTTTCAGTGTAAATTTTAGCTTTTATTAGATTAGGCAGTTTATGAGGTTCATATGTATCTTTTTGCTTTCGGTTTTTGTTGGTGGATGCCAGGCTAGATTTGGTAATGACAAACTTCCCGGTAGTGTACAAGCTGTTTCAGATGAATCAATGTTGGTAGATTACCTACTGCAAAATACAATGAGGAATCCAGATCGGGCGGAGAATTTTTTGCGTTTGGTAGTTTTACTAAATAAACAAAATAGAAATTCAGAAGCCATAGAAGCTGCTTTAAAAGGATTGAAATCTCATCCTGGCAATCAGGCATTGCAACTGCAATTGGCATATTCTTATTTTCAAAACGGAAATTACAATCTTGCCAGAGAGGCTGCTAATAGTATACTGGTTTCTGACGATTTGGCGTCAGATTATTATCTTTTACAATCCAATTTATCTTTTCAAGCTGGCAACTATTTATTGGCGCTCAATCATATCAACCGTGCCATGCGAATCGATGCTAGCAACCCGGCGGCATTGGAGAGTCGTGCCCATATTCACTTAGCTATGAGAGATACCCTAGGCGGAATCAGGTGGCTAAACCAGGCTTGGGAAATTGAACCAAATATCGAAACCTTAAATCTCATGGGTAGTCTGGCCATTGAGTCTGGAGAAACTACCATGGCACGCGAATTTCTCGAAAAGGGTTTACGTACAAATCCAGATAATGCAGAACTTACACTTAATTATGCCTACTTTTTGGATAATGTCGGTAAGCCCGATACGGCCATTCAAATTGTAAAAAAACTTTATAGCAAATTTCCTGAAGAACAAAAATACTCAATGATACTGGCACGAAGTTTTTTAAAAACAGGGAGAAGTGATTCAGCATTGGTTTGGGTAGATAAAGCCTTAGAAATTAATAAAGATCGATTTGATGTTTGGTTGTTAAAAAGTCAAGTGCTCGATCGACGAAATCAATTGCAAGATGCGATTGAGGCCTGTAAACGAGCCATTGCCATCGATAGCACATCCGTACAAGCTACTGATCATTTGTCAGCACTACAAGCTAAAGCCACATACCTATATAGATTGAGGGAACGAGAACAATTAAGAAAAGAAATTGAAACTTTTCCAGAAATCAGGCCCATAAAAATTCAACCCTAGCCACCACCATTTTTGTTTTGGGTGCGTATTCTTCATAGAAAAGTTGCATCTTTGCGCTGATGTTGCAAATCAATTATTCTTCTCAATATTGAATAAGTCTATTTGCAGCATTAAGATTGAATTTTGTAAATTTTTTATCTCTTATTTTTCCATGAGTGAATCAATGATCAGGATTACTTTTCCCGATGGGGCAGAAAAGAGTTATCCTGCTGGTATAACCGGTTTTGAAATTGCCCAAAGCATAAGTGAAGGCTTGGCCAGAAACGTTTTGGCTGCCAAAGTAAATGATGAAGTACAGGATGCAACAAGGCCTATACATTCAGATGCCAGGGTTCAATTTTTTACATGGAATGACAAAGAAGGGAAAGCCACTTTTTGGCACTCATCGGCGCATATTATGGCTGAAGCGCTAGAGCTTTTGTATCCCGGAGTAAAATTCGGAATAGGTCCGGCCATCGAAAATGGCTTTTACTACGATGTCGACTTCGCTGGTAAGCCATTTGATAGTGGAGCATTAGAGCTTATAGAACAAAAGATGTTGGAGCTTTCCAGGGAGAAAAATAGCTTTATTCGTCAGGAAATCAGCAAATCAGAAGCTGTTGATTTTTACACCAAAAAGGGTGATGAATATAAATTAGATCTTTTGAAGGATCTCGAAGATGGCACTATAACCTTTTATCACCAGGGGAATTTTACGGATTTGTGTCGTGGACCACATATTCCTGATACTGGCTTTATCAAGGCAGTCAAAATTACCAACATTGCTGGAGCTTACTGGCGTGGAGATGAAAACAGCAAGCAATTAACCAGGCTCTATGGCATAACTTTCCCTAAAAAGAAGGAATTGGATGATTACCTATTGATGCTAGAAGAGGCCAAAAAACGAGATCACAGAAAACTTGGTAAAGAACTTGAGCTTTTTGCCTTTTCAGAAAAAGTAGGACAAGGCTTACCTTTATGGCTGCCTAAGGGTACCATGCTGCGTGAGCGCCTCGAGAAGTTTTTGAGGGTAGCACAAGTAAAGGCAGGCTATCAGCAGGTTGTTACGCCGCACATTGGACAAA
>DAIQNU010000194.1:0-237 GCA_036788235.1 Cyclobacteriaceae bacterium | reverse complement strand
GGAATTGTATGTGACCTCTGGACATTATGCAAAGTATGGTGCGGATTCTTTTAAGCCCATCCATACGCCAAGTGAAAATGAAGAGTTTCTACTCAAGCCTATGAATTGCCCGCATCATTGCGAAATTTATAAAGTAAGACCCAGGTCATATAAAGAGTTGCCTTTCAGATTGGCAGAATTTGGAACCGTATATCGCTATGAGCAAAGTGGCGAATTGCATGGACTGACCAGGGTTAG
>DAIQNU010000193.1:1267-7281 GCA_036788235.1 Cyclobacteriaceae bacterium | reverse complement strand
TGTAGCTTCTTTTTCCTCATATATTTTGCGGAGTGCACTAATGAAAACATCCACGCTTTGCGCACCAGAAACTGCATATTTCCCATCAAATAAAAAGAAAGGCACACCAGTTACACCCACTTGGCGAGCTTCATATAAATCTTTTCGTACCTCATCGGCAAACAAATCACTTTCAAACATTGTATGCATGTCTTCTGTAGGCAATCCCACGTTTTTACCCATAGATATAAGTGTTTCCCTTTCGTCAATATTTTTGCCCTCAATAAAGTAAGCTTTTAAAAGCGATTCTTTTAAAATATGTCCCTTAGCATGTCTCTTGGCTAAATGTAGCAGTCTGTGTGCGTTAAAAGAATTGGCTACCACGGCTCTTTCAAAGTTGTAATGCAAATCTTCTTCTTTAGCCATATTAGTCACATATTCATGAGCGTTGCGGGCATAATCTAATGTCCAGCCTTTGGTTTTAGCGAGGAATTCTACCACGTTTTTTGAAGGATCAGTTTTCAAATCAGGCATAAGTAAAAAGCTTTTCCAGATTATTTCCACTTGATGGTTGTGCTCAAATTTTGCCAGCGCCTTTTCAAACCTTCTTTTTCCGATATAACAAAACGGACACATAACGTCCGACCAAATTTCTACTTTCATTTTCTACATTTGAATTTAAAACAATGATTTTATCATGTAGCGTACCAAGATGCCTGCTCATGTTAAATCAAATTAAAACATTCTATTTATGCCTAAATCTTTCATCAAAGGCGAATTAAAATATTAATTACCTAATTTTCACCTCAATTGATCAAATAGTCATTATACAAAATGCCATGACTTTAATTCAAACTATAAAAGTGCGCTACTGTTTCATTTCGGT
Source organism: Cyclobacteriaceae bacterium (assembly GCA_036788235.1). Lineage (GTDB taxonomy): Bacteria > Bacteroidota > Bacteroidia > Cytophagales > Cyclobacteriaceae > JAFIEV01. The sequence goes on along the minus strand of DAIQNU010000193.1, from coordinate 6,416 downwards.
TGTATTACTATGTGTTTTTAGTTTATTCAACAGCACAACTGGCTGCGCTCAGGATGATGCATCTTTTTATGAAGAAATGGAGGAATTATTTATAGGCACATGGCGGAGTACAACGGTTAAAGTTTGGGTAAACACTTTTGAAAATACCGATACATCCTTTATAGTATATATTACTGAAGACACCTGGATGGACATGATGAATATAGAGCCCATTGAAACTACCATATTTGCAGATGGTACTTACAAAAGTGCGTATAGAGATAATTTGGGCAGAGATATCTATCAAATGAAGGGTGTCTGGATGCTCAATGGTGATTCACTTATTATGAAAGACAATTTTGATGAATACCGATACAAGGTTTTTGTAGATGAGCAACGACTCGAAATGGAAAGCATGGTTGATTATGACGATGATGGAAAAAAGGATGACCGGTTTATCGGAACATATAAACGAAAAAAATGATTTATTCAGCGCAAAGGCCTGAATTCTACTCCGTTTATTCTATTGAATTCTATTGCAGGCGCAGGTATTTTTACAATGTTTAATACTTCAAATACCCCTCTCAAAAAGCCACTTTTGGTGGGTATTTTTCTCAAATCAAGATCCATACTTAAATAATATTGTCTGTACCTTTCTATATGCTCCACAGATTCACCGCGTATTGTAGTGGGGTTTTCAAACTCTCCGAGCATACCTTCGCCACTATAGCCAACCGAAAAGCAAAGCCACTTTGGCCATTTTTCCCATGCAAATACCGTAGCGGGACTAAATGAAAACCAGTAGATCTGTGCATTGTAATCCTGTACCAACTGCTCACCGAAAGTTCTACCCAAGGTACCAGGACGTAGCTGGGCATAATCAGAGGGGTAAAATGAAAACTTAGGTATGATTTTTTGTTCGTCCCAGAAGTGTTCTTGTGTCATAAACAAGGCAGATCCGAATGCATTGGCTACCACATCACCTATTGAAAAGCCGTAGCCTTCATATAGTCCATCGAATATCTCTACTGGCAATTGTAATACAAACCCCAAAGTTCCACCAAACCATAGGGCTTTTTTTTTGTCTACGCCTGCCCAACGTAAAGCATGGTATCCTAAGTAACTTTCATAATAGGCAACATAGCTATGCGCAAATTTGTCCATCTGAAGCCAGCCTGCATTATCATTGTAAAATCTGAAGGGTACCAGTTCTTGATCAGCATACCAAACTTGAGATAGATAGAGCATTCCACCGACATAAAAGGCTGCTTCTGTACCTATAACCAGGGCTAGTCTACCTTTATTTACTTCTGTGGTGTCACTTTTTTCCTGGCAGAAACCAGGTTTAAAGGTAATTGAGATAAGTAATAGTAAAATGGAGTGCTTATATAGTGTGTAAAGATTTGAAGCAGAAAAAAAATGCGGTGCACCCATGAGTATACAAAAGCTAGGTATTTGTAAACATATCAAATATTAGAAACAAATTCGGTGCAGATCCATTTCTTGCTGCATAAAGTTCCGAATTTGAATGAATCGTTGCAGGGCAAATTGCTAATTATTTTTGGTTGATTAGCCACCAGTTTTAATTGCCGCTGCATTCTTTAATAAAAATGAAAATAACGACCCAGACCAGTCCTTTGATAAGAAAAAATAGAAAGCCACCAATTCCAATGCGTTTGAGCCAGATTCTAAATTTTGAATGTGTAGGGGTAGGGTTTTCTTCCATTAATCGGAAATAGTTTTTTAAAGTAAAATGTTTGGGGCAATAATAGCAACAATAATTTTTACACACAAAAAATTACTGGTTGCCCAATGGTTATTTATAAATGCAAATCGCTTTAAACTGAGATTTGTATTATAAACATTGTATTTGTTTGGCTTTCTTATAATATCACCCTTTCAGGGTTTTAGCCAGGGATTGATTCACATTTATCTATAATCATATCATCCTTTCAGGATTTTTTACCATCTAACATCATGATAATTCTTTGAGACTTTGTTGTTTCAACTTATTTTCAAAAATCCGTTTTCATAAGATTCGTTCAACCTCTTTAGGAAAAGTGTATTCGGAATTGAGCGCTGGCATTATCCTGTTTGGTGTCATAATTGGAGCCAGGATAAAACAACATAAATGCCACCCTTTCAGGGTTTTAACCAGGGATTGATTCACATTTATCAATAATCATATCATCCTTTCAGGATTTTTTCAATTTTTAATAATTACACCATAACATCGGGATTGATATTACACAGTCAAGAAAGGGTATAATTTTAAAAGAGATGGTAAATTTTGATTGGAGATAAAGATCCGAAACTACGAATTGGGATTTTTTTTTGAATTAAGCCGGCAATCACTAGCATATACAGATACAATTAGTACTCGCAAATCAATCAAAACATATCTAAGGGACAAAACAAATCACTTGTATATTAGAGCTTCAATTTATTAACTCTCAAGAAAAATAGGCAATTGAAGAAAAGTACAAATTAAGGTATCCCAAATACCAAACCATTGCCGGGTATTATCGTACTTTGAACTTAAGGCCAATTGAAATCAATAAAACTATAACTATGAAAAGGAAAGCAACTGCCGTATGGCAAGGAAGTGGAAAAGCGGGTAAGGGACATCTAAGTACCCAAAGTACCGTTTTAGATAAAACACAATATTCATTCACTTCTCGATTTGAAGATGGTAAAGGTACGAACCCCGAAGAATTGATTGCCGCTGCACATGCAGGATGTTTTACAATGAAACTCAGCTTTCTTCTGGGCGATGCTGGTTTTGAACCGAAAGAATTGGAAACCACTTGTTCTATTTCTCTTGAGGATGGAACCGTAACCGCATCGCATTTGGTATTGAAAGCCAAAATTGATGGTATTGAAGAAAAGAAGTTTGTCGAATTAGTCAAAGATGCAGAGAAAAACTGTCCGATCTCTAAACTACTTAATGCAAAAATTACAGTAGAGCATACCTTAAATTAAGGAGATCGGTGTATTGACTCATTATCTAAATTGCCGATTTGTTACGATTGGCATGTTTTGAAGAAACAACAAACCCCGCTAAAACATCAAATGTGTTGGCGGGGTTTCTTTTAGCTTATAAGCTCGAAAAACTATATTTATTGCAATTAAGCTTCGATTACAACTATTTTTTCGATTTTATCACCAGGTCTTATGGCATCTATTACTTCAAGACCTTCTGTTACCTTTCCAAAACAAGTATGATTGCCATCAAGGTGCTTAGTATTCATTCTATCGTGGCAAATAAAAAACTGTGATCCACCGGTATTTCTTCCTGCATGTGCCATCGATAGCACCCCTCTGTCATGGTATTGATTTCCGCCATCAAGCTCACAATCAATTTTATAACCGGGCCCACCACTGCCCGTGCCATTGGGGCAGCCACCTTGAATCATAAAATTTGGGATTACACGGTGAAAAGTGAGTCCATCATAGAAGCCTTTCTTGGCCAGGTCTGTAAAGTTCTTAACGGTATTTGGTGTATCCTTTTCGTAAAAGTCAACTTTCATTACACCTTTTGCGGTGTGTATTTCTGCTTTTTGCATATAATAATGTATTTAAAATTGATTTTAATGGATTTGAAACTGAAAACCTCTTTTCAAAGGTGCAAAGATACTTAAGTGAAATCTTTTATGGTAGCTATGGTAGGAATCAAAAAAATAGGGGAGAGTCTATAAAGCGCTCTCCCCGGGCGGTTGGCTGTTTGAAATTGAAATTAATCTAGCCTATCGGCATTTAGTTAATATACAAGATCATGCCATCAAGGATATTTTTGATAAACAACTGGTAATCAATAAAATATAATTTTACCGATTTTCTTTTCCTTACTAATGTGTGAAATTTTTCATCATTTTGTGTCAGTTGTTTTCTACAAAAACAGGAGATTTTATTATACTTACAGGAAATAAGCCAGTGCTTTTTAATGTTTGCTCCAGAATTATTTTTTTAGTTTCTGCATCATATGGAAAAGAATACTTTACCAGAATCCAATACTTCCGCCAATAGATTACTGTCATTAGATGCGTTTCGAGGTTTTACCATCGCGGCTATGATCATCGTAAACAATCCGGGAAGTTGGTCATTTGTATATCCACCATTGTTACATGCAGAGTGGCATGGTATTACGCCCACCGATCTAATCTTTCCTTTCTTTTTATTTATTGTAGGGGTTTCTATCGCACTGGCTTATTCGCGTCAATTGGCAGCTGGCAGGGAGCCAAGTTCTATGGTGGCTAAAATTCTAAAAAGGTCACTTTATATTTTCTTGCTGGGTTTATTTTTAAATTTATTTCCGTTTTTTGATTTTGGCAACCTACGTATACCTGGCGTTTTACAACGCATTGCCATTGTATTTTTGGTTTGTGCTTTGTTGTTTTTATATACATCATGGAAAAGTCAGGCTTTTATCGGTGCAGGTTTATTGCTTTTATATTGGCTTGTTTTTGTATGGATTCCTGTACCTGGTGTCGGTGTGGCTAACCTGGAACCTGGTACCAACATAGCCGCCTGGTTAGATAGTCTCCTTATACCTGGCAGACTGTATCAGGGCAATTGGGATCCTGAAGGTCTGCTCAGCACTTTACCTTCTATTGTTTCGGGAATATCAGGAATGCTGGTTGGAATTTTATTTACCAAAGGATATCACCATGATAGGTTGACAATCTGGCTTTTTGTCTCTGGTTTTATAGCATTTGTTAGTGGCTCAGTATGGGATTGGTTTTTTCCACTTAATAAAAATCTGTGGACTAGTTCATTTGTGTTGTATACCAGTGGTCTGGCGGCTATGACTTTGGCCTTTTTCTACTTTGTTATCGATGTGCTGGGTCATAAAAGGTGGACTAAGGTTGGGTTGATTTTTGGTGCCAATGCCATTACTGCCTATGTGCTATCGGGTATGTTGGCACGGCTTATTACAATCAAAATAGGTGACCAATCTATCAAGAGTGCTATGTTGTCCTGGCTGGATAATTCATGGTTGGCACCCCAATTTGTGTCCTTAATCTGGGCTTTGTTTTATTGTACGGTCTGTTTTATACCTGTATATATACTATATAAAAAGCGAATTTTTATCAAAGTTTAGATCTCTGCAAATCTGGTTGTGATTTGCAACCGCGAGCGATCAATGGAGGCAGGCGCATCACGCATCTTA
>DAIQNU010000193.1:0-1257 GCA_036788235.1 Cyclobacteriaceae bacterium | reverse complement strand
TCACAAAATCACCCGATCACGATCACGTAACACACATTTACCCACTACTCGAAGATTCCAGGTATTTTTCCGCTCCGCTACAAAAATTCTGGAATGACGACAGGAAGAGATAAGTCACCATCTACCAACGCACTACGCATCACGCATCTTAAGGCCATTAATATGTAGCGGACGCTACTTTTGTCTAGGCACAAGCGGACGCTTGCAACAGTGGGGGTGTGCGCCAGATTTTGAGTTCGGAGGGCTGGAAATGTGGCGCATCACGCATCTTAAGGCCATTAATATGTAGCGGACGCTACTCATCAAAGGGATGGGCTAAAGCCACATCCCAATTGATCACATTCGAGGTTCTTACAAGGAGGTGTACATGTGCTAGCGGCCTATTAAAGTTGCTAAAAAATTATTCATTATTCATTATTCATTATTATCACTCATCACAAAATAACCCGATCACGGATAACGCATCGCGCATTTACCCACTGCTCGAAGATTCCAGATATTTTCTCCGCTCCGCTACAAAAATTCTGGAATGACGACAGGAAGAGATAAGTCATCACTCTGCCTACGGATCACGGATCACGCATTACGCATTACGCATTACGCATCACGCATTACACATTCATCACTATTGAAATATGTTTTAGGCTGTTTTGGTAGGAATTTGCAAGGATGAAAAAATGCACAAGGATTGAGAGTGCAAAAAGAAGATTAAATAATGCAAATTCACCCAACTAAAAGCACCAAAAACCTATTTAAATTCAAATGGAAGGTCATTATAGTTCATGTATAATTTTATAACTCTTTGGTTTTTTTGCTACGAAATAAATGAGAAATATTGGTGCATCGAAAACTTATTTCCATTTCGGCCAAAAACCACCACTATGAAGGCAAGGCTTAGTTTGATTTTAATATTCTGTTGTGCCATGGCTTTGAGTGCAAATGGGCAAGACGATATCGCAGGAATACGAAGGAGCCTCCAAAGAGTAGAAAAACAATCATACCACGCAGCCGATACCAATTATATTAAATTGTTAAATCAATTGGCTTTGGCTTATCACAAAGTAAAGGTCGATTCGATGCGACTATTGGCTGAAAGAACTATTATGCTCAGCGAGAAACATGGTTATTACGCTGGCTTGGCTAGTGGGCTGGGACTACGGGGTTTGTATCATACCGAAAAGAAAGATTTTGATATAGCGATGTCCCAATACAAAGAGGCTCTTGAGATTGCAAAAAAGCATGGATTGACACAGCAGG
>DAIQNU010000192.1:0-7325 GCA_036788235.1 Cyclobacteriaceae bacterium | reverse complement strand
ATTTGCTCTCAAAGGCAGTTCTTTGACTCCATGCAGCAAAGGAGATAAAGAGCATTGTTGTTATAATAAATCGTACCATAGAAAAAATAAAAACAAAATAAGCGAATTACATTTAAATTAGCCGAGTTTAATGATTTACAATTATTGAGAATATTACATGAAAGTAATTAGAGGTGATTATGCTTAAATTGGCGTAGTCATAAACAATTTTTCATTTCGATAAGCAACACTAAGTTTGTATATTTCGATAATGCATTTCAAACAGTTTGAATATACATCCTATCCTACCCAAGTGTATTTTGGGGAAAGTAGCTTTAAAAAAGCTTCAGCATTGCTTTCAAAGTATAAAAGCGCCTTAGTTATTGCTTCCGAACGACACCAGATTTATGTAGATCTACTGAACGATTCGGTAAATCTTTATCATTTTTCAAAAATTATACAGCATGTTCCTGAAGCTTTGGTTGAGGAAGCTAAGGCAGTAAATCAAAATATTAATGCTGATATTATTGTCGCTATCGGTGGTGGATCGGCCATTGGTTTGGCCAAGGCTTTGGCAATAGAAATCAATCTCGAAATTATGGCTATACCTACTACCTATTCGGGCTCCGAGATGACAAACATTTGGGGTATTAGCAATGAAGCTGGTAAACAAACGGGTCGTAATATTGCCGCATTGCCAAAATATGTGATTTATGATCCTTCATTGACGGCAAGCTTGCCAGTGCAATTAGCAGCGACAAGTGTAATGAATGCGCTTGCACACCTGATTGAAGCTATGTACGCCCATGACTCTAACCCCATTTCGTATAATAATTCTAAGCTTGGTATTAAGAAATTATGGCTTGGTATTAAATCTTTGATCACAGATGGTATGTTGACTGATCATAGCAATATATTGTTTTTGGAAGGAGCCTTTTTGGCAGGTAAAAGTCTTTGTGAAGTATCAATGTCATTGCAGCACAAGCTGGCGCATATTTTGGGTGGTAAGTTTCAGTTTGATCATGCTTTGGTTCATAGCATTATTTTACCCTATATATTGGTGTACCAGTGGCAAGCAATTCCACGTCATTTGCAAGAAGATTTGATCATCAGTTTCGATAATGAATTTCCACCAACAGCATTGCAAAAGGCTTATAAAAATCTTGAAATCCCAGTATCTCTTGCAGCCCTAGGATTTGAACCCGAGGATGTAACCTATACCATAGACGCTTTACTATCCAATCCCTTCAATAACCCAAAACCTTTATCCCGACTGCCATTAACAGCCATGCTAAATCACGCAGGTATAGGTACTACCTTAGATATTTCCATTACTTTTTAAATTGAAATCAGATACACATGCTCGTAAGAATTAGAAAAGTGATACTAATTGACAAAATTAGAACGCTCTTAACTGCTAATACTTTTTTGATCCATTGTAAGTTCTTTTATAATAGTGAATCAATATTTTCAATGCAGATCATGCTGATAGACATTTCTTAAAAAAAACAATTCGAATTTGCCATAGACTATTGCAAGTTTCTTTATTAAATGCATCTTTTTCATTAAAAATGTCAGATCACTCAGATAAACATCCATGTACCTTAGTGCCAACATTTTCCATTGGCACCATTTGGGCAATTCTTTACCTTGCTGTTCTGTAATTGTAGTTTTATGAAATTCGTTATCCTATCATTTATTTTATCTATATCTTTTGCACTTATCCCTTTTTCGATACTGCATGCACAAAAATCTGTACTTGATAGCATGCAGTGGCAACTGACTAAAGGTGATATAAACGATACAAGCAGAGCACTTTTATTAAATCAACTATCATTTGAGTACCGGAATATACATTTAGATTCATCCTTTATGTATGCTTATCAGTCCCTCGAAATCAGTGAATCTATAAATTACTTTAAGGGAAAGGTAATGGGTAATCGCAACATTGGCATGGCCTATGTAAAAAAAGATCTGCCTGATTCAGCATTGCATTATCTCGAGTTGGCTGTAAACTTAGCTACGGCTCATGGATTGGATCATCAATTGGGCGATGCATACAATTCCATTGGCACTGCTTACTATATTAAAACTCAGTTTGATAGTGCGCTTTATTACTTTGAGATGTCGACAGAAATATTCTCAAATTTGGGGCTAGAGGGGAATGTTGTTGGAAATTACTCTAACATCGGTTCTGTGCATGAAAATATGGGCGATTATACCGCAGCGCTTGAATATTATCATAAGGCATTGTTAGGGCATGAAAAACTAAATCACCTATCCGGCATAGCAACGGTCTCGTACAACATTGCTAAAATCTATTCATCTCAGCAATGGTACAAAGAAGCAATGGACTATTACCAAAAAACTGCCTCAATTGATAGCTTGCTGCAAGATGCTCTGGGATTTGCATCAACCTTGGCGAGTATGGCAAATATTTATTTGAGCGATTCTGATACAAGCCAGGCAATCATTTATTATAGAAGATCATTGGACACTTTTGAGCAATATGGTGGTGGCCGCTGTAGATCTATCTATTCGTTAGGAAATTTAGGGGAACTATACCAACTCACTGGAAATTACGATTCTGCATTTTTTTATTTAGAAAAAACCATTGAATTAGCCGAAGTATGCGATATGCCCAAGGAAAAAGTTTTTGCCTATAATAAATTTGGCAACTATTATTTGGAACAGAAAAATTACCAAAAAGCATTTCAATATCTTCTTCCAGCTTTTGATTTGGCTCAAAAAAATCAGTTGGCGCAAAGTATTGCCAGTTCGGCAAAAAAACTTTACAAAGCATACAAAGCTACTGGCAATACTTCTAAAGCCTTGGAGTATTTAGAGATCGAAAAGGAGCTAACAACTGAGCTCTTTGGTACGGAAAGTGCCCGCCGATTGACCCTGCTGGAAGGTAAATACGAAATAGAAAAGGAAAAACAAAGATTTGAGTATGAGAAAACTATGAGTGAACTGCAACATGCTGAAGCGCTGAGTCACGAAAAAAGTATACGCTGGTATTATTTTTTGGGTGCGGCAATTTTGTTCATTTTTTTACTTATGATTCTATGGTTTTATTTTCTTAAAGTGAAAGCAAATCGGATGCTGGACAAATTGATTCAAGACCTAGAAAATCAGAATGAAGAAACCGCCAAACATCGAGATATGTTACAACAAAAAACCTTACAACTTGAAATTCAAAGCAAAGAAATAAAAGATGCCAACGAAAGTTTGCTAAAAATAGATGAAGAAAAAAATACTATTATAGGTATAGTAGCTCATGATCTAAAGAGTCCGCTTAATCAGATTAATGGATTAATTCATATTATGGAGCTAGAGCTTGGCAATGAACCCGCCAATTCACTTAAGATCTATATGGACAAAATCAAGGAATCTTCGGAGCGTTCCGTAGTGATGATCGATCGCATATTGGATATTAGTGCAATAGAATCAAAGGCAATTCAGTTGAAAAAAGAAAAAGTAAACCTGGACGTGCTTTTAGAAAATATACTGGAAGAGCATAAAATCACCGCTCAGAAGAAGGGAATTACCATAAAAGCAAATCTTGAGAAAAACTTAGAAGACTATACTGATCCACTGTATTTTAGAGAAATCATTGACAATTTGTTGTCCAATGCCATTAAGTTTTCACCAAAAGGGAGTCTTGTCGAGCTTAATCTGGGAACCAATGGGCAATCGCATTACATAACTGTAAAAGATCAGGGGCCTGGCTTGTCTGAAGAAGATCAAAAAGACATGTTCAATACCTATAAAAAAGTGACAGCTACACCTACTGCGGGTGAAAAGTCAACAGGTTTAGGATTGGCCATTGTTAAAAAATACGTAGAAGCCCTCTCCTATATTTTGGTCTGTAAAAGTGAAGTTGGAAAAGGCACGGAATTTAGGCTGGAGCTTGAAGCAGAAAGATAGCTCAGAGTTCGAAGGTTAGAGCTGGAATGACAAAATGATCTCGAGGCTCAAAGCTTGCCTGCTCCAAGCAGGGTTAAAGCTCAAAGGTGAAATGTTCAATTACTCAACAACGGTTTACGCATCACGCATCACGCTTCACGCAACAACCCATCACTTCACATTCATCTGTTCAATATGTAATTAAAAGCAACCACATCTTTCACTTGCAGGTATTCCTCTATACCTGGAAAGTAAGGATTAATTAGCAGGTTTGATTCTACTGGATAAAATGTCAATGGAATTCGGGCAGAAGGCACTTTCAAAAATGGAAATTCCTGAGCTGCCAGCCAGCTTTTTCCAAGACTTTGTGTTGCATTCCCATGGGGAAGTATATCCCAATCGTCCGGCAAGCTGGCAGCTTGCAATTCGCCAATGAGTGCGTCATTTTCTATGGAGAATACAACCATATACCATGGCTTACCAGCCACTGCAGTACCTTTGATGCATAAATATTCAAGCAAAGCCAAAGATGGTGAGCGGGCTGCATAAATCAAAAGCAATCCCTTTGGATTCCATCGACCCGCACTGCCTGAAGCACCCAATGGATTTTTGTGGTATGTCTCCGACATTATTCTATAAAAATTCATTGCTTCAGCTACATTACATTGCCAAAGTGCATAGCATCGAGAGCCTCTTCGACCATTTCTATACCTACTTGTGAAATGGCCATTTTGGCGGGTATGGCATTGCCCAATGCAAGGCAGGGCTGTTGCAACCAGCTTTTAAGAGCCTGTAATGAACCAAATAATTCTAAGCCCTTTCGGGTGATTTGATCCATTTTGTAGAATTGGTTGGAGCCAGGTATTCCAATAGATGAAGTAGGTGACCAACGTGAAACCGTGCTACTCGAGACCGAAGCTGCCCTCGCTATTTCTGGTATGGTATATTCAAAATAATCAATGATGGCCGTGATTTCTTTGTAGCTTAAACCATTTTCTATGGCTTCGGCTACTTGCATAAGATTTCTTGATTTAGTGATGGAAGGTATAAAATGGCCATAACCAGCACTGCTGCGCAAGGTAGATTCTTTGCCTGCACGCTTTATTTTAAAAACCTGCACTGGGTCGGTGGCACAACTAATATGGCCAAAAATGGGCTCATCGACCATATTTGGTAATGAAGAATTAGACTTGCCTGATGCTCTTCTTTTTTTTGGAAGATCTTTAGATTGCTTACTCATATACTGAATACTATCATTTGACACACTAAATTACATCAAATGATAATTTTTTAAAAGTTTTTTCACATTTTTTCTTCTTTCCAGCATAGATGAATGACGAGATTTATAAATGAGTGTACGAGAACCTGTATTGCACAGGCTCTCTGAAATCGTAATGTTATTATTTTACTTATAATTCATTTGCATATTCATTAAATCATAGCCCACATACATTGGGCCATATCCAAAGTCATAGCTCATTATACCTTTTACGTTCGGATTAAATTGATTTTTCATGAATAAACTATACATGCCCTGGTTGAATGCCTGCATGTTAAATGAGAAAACAACGTAAAGAGTCTCGGTAGTTTTGGCAGGTACTTCAGCCATTTGTGCTGGAGGGCTGTTTAAGGCTACTGAATTCACATTTTTAGGCTTTACATACATGCTAAATGGCTCATTCCCATTTACGAATACACTCGATCTAAATATAGGTAGTTGTATTGGGAAAGAGTTATTATTGGTAAAGTTAAAGGGAATGGCCAGTTCGAAGCCCCTGGTGTTAGGGCCAGGTATTTGATCCGGCAATGTAGTATTTTTAAAATCATTGTAAGCACCACGAAAAACTTCCCATTTTTCTTTTGCGTCGGGATCTACATAATTGACAACAAAATTGTCAATAAAGTATTCGGTGACAGGTAAATTGGCTTCCTGATAAAGCAACGATTTTATTGATGCCCATTTGCTATCAATCTGGTTGTCCAAAGGTCGTAATAATTGTAAAATTTGGCCTACTATTTTTACGTCGACGGTTCTGTTCCAATGTGTCAAGGTTGGTGCTGGATAGGTTACAGTGGCATTGACCATAGCATCAATAAATGGATTTTTTAGTCCATCCAATTCTCCATTTACCAATAAATCTCCAAATGGTATTAAAGCATTCTTTATGGCATTGGGATTAATAGCACTTATTCCAGTTCCTAATAAATTAATTTCCAAAGGTTGCGTTGAAACAGAAATGGACGGTGGAGCAGGAATTTTAATATGGGTTGTTTTTTCGATATTTACTTTATACTTGCCAATCTTTTTTTGCATCAGGTTATTTACAAGAGGTTTAAAATCTGAACTCTCCAAATCAAAATTTTCTGTAATGCTTAGTTGGTAGTTAGGCAGCATATTACTGTATTCAGACAAATCAAACTCTAAGGACGAGTGAAATGTGAATTTATTATTTTGGCCTAGAAGGTTCTTCAACATACCTGATGTAAGTACAAAAGAGTAATCCAGGATTTTTGATGATTTAGCGGGTACCGAAACGGAATGTTGTTCAGCGATCAACCCCATTTTCTTGTCATTGATCAAAATACCCATAGCATGGTCAGGAATTGATAAATCTTTTTTATAAGGATTGGTAACTTCATATGTAAGGTTGAGCTTCAAAGCAAAATCTGTAAGCGATGTTTGCGTGAAGGATACCTCAAGGTCTTGTTGACTTGCTCTAGGTACAATATCCTCTAAAACAAGTAGATTCGACTTACATCCAAAAATAAGTAAACAAAAAGCCATTGTACTAAGAGTGTTGTAGTAGCTAAAATTTTTCATAAGTGGTAGGGGTTTAAATTTTCTGACTGAGACATCAGTAAAAGATGAGAATTAATTAATTAAAATAAATTACACCTTAAATTAGGTAATGTCAAATATAATTTCCTAATTTGTAATGCATTTAAGTTATAGTGTTAACAACATATTCCTGTACTACGAAAGTAAATCCAAGTTTTTTTGTTGAGCCCACCTTTTCTTAATCAAATAATTGCTGATTAATAATTCTTTTACAAGATAAATTTTCAGGCCTTTATTATGCACTGAAGAAGATTTCCTTCTTCAACGTTACAATTTTATTTAATAACAATTATTACAACAATGCAAGGAACTGTTAAATTTTTTAATGACTCAAAAGGTTTTGGGTTCATTAAGCCATCTGATTCAACCGAAGATGTTTTTGTACACTCATCAGGTCTTATTGACGAAATTCGTGAAAACGATGAAGTTAAATACGATCTTGAAAGAGGTAAAAAAGGCATGAATGCCGTGAACGTGACATTATTAGATTAAGAATATATATTCTTTAGGATAATGAAATTGAAAACCATCTGAAAAGATGGTTTTTTTGTGTGTCAGGCATGGTCATATGCTATAGGGTGAAAGTCCCGAACGAGAG
>DAIQNU010000191.1:0-7333 GCA_036788235.1 Cyclobacteriaceae bacterium | reverse complement strand
AAAAAAAGGCATTTCTTATCTATACCTAAGTATTTAAATAAGTGGGGGAAAGTGGGAAGAAAAAAAGAGACTCTCTGGTGTTTTTATGTAAAACGGCATGAAATCGATTATAGAAATAGAAAAAAAATACTTAGTAGGTCACTGGTTAATAGTTGCAATCATGTGATTTTTTAAACCCTGAATCATTTATATCTGGTTATTTTTCGATCAAAAATCGTACGGTTTAAACAGATCGTGATTAAAAACAGCCAACAGATTTATTATTATTTGATGCAGTCACTTATTAAATGTGTCAAAATCAGCAGCTAATATACATGAGTTATAATCAGACAATTCAATTAGTGTGGATTCTATTGGCTCAATGACCAGAACTTTTTCCAAACCTTTTAGGTAAAATCTGGCAACAGATTTAAAGTTAGAATTAAATATATTTTTTCATTGTACAGCAGTAATCTGCATTCAGTCAAATTTTGCATTCATATTAGCAAAAACTATAGATAAATTTTTTTTTAATGTTTAGAAATAAGGCTTTTGAAGGATTGGGATACAGATATTGTAGTAAAAATGTAAACTTTCGAAATATACTTTTTCAAAATATCGAGATTGTAGTAATTTTGCCGGGATTTTTAAACAGGTAATTCTTATCCCCAACAAAAAATGCCAAAAGATTCCAGCATAAAGTCAGTATTAATAATTGGTAGTGGTCCTATAGTTATTGGGCAAGCTTGTGAATTTGATTATGCGGGTTCGCAAGCCTCCAGATCATTACGAGACGAAGGTATTGAAGTGACCTTGATTAATTCAAACCCTGCCACCATAATGACAGACCCGGTGACGGCAGACAATGTATATCTCAAGCCACTCACCAAAAAGTCGATCATTGAAATTCTTGAAAAACATAAAATAGATGCAGTATTGCCAACCATGGGTGGGCAAACTGCGCTGAATTTAGCCATTGACTGTCAAAATGCTGGTGTTTGGGAAAAATATGGTGTGGAAATCATTGGTGTGGATATTAAGGCCATTGAAACCACAGAGGACAGGGAAAAATTCAGGCTGAAAATGCATGAATTAGGTGTGAATGTTTGTATAGGTAGAATTGCCACCTCATTTCTTCAAGGTAACGAAATCGCTCAGGAAATAGGTTTTCCACTGGTTATCAGGCCATCTTTTACTTTAGGCGGTTCCGGGGGTGGTTTTGTTGAAAAGGCTGAAGATTTTGAAAAAGCCTTGACAAAAGGGCTACATGCATCGCCGACTCATGAAGTACTTATTGAACAAAGTATAATGGGTTGGAAGGAATACGAGTTGGAGCTTCTCAGAGATGGTAAGGGAAATATCATCATCATATGTTCAATCGAGAATTTTGATCCGATGGGAGTGCATACCGGAGACTCAATAACAGTGGCGCCAGCGATGACCTTGCCCGATACGGTTTATCAACATATGAGAGACCTGGCCATTAAAATGATGAATGGCATCGGCAAATTTGCTGGCGGATGCAATGTACAGTTTGCTGTAAACCCTGAGGATGATACAATAATAGGTATAGAAATAAACCCCAGAGTATCGAGATCTTCGGCACTTGCATCGAAAGCCACAGGGTATCCCATAGCAAAAATTGCTGCCAAGCTCGCTATTGGTTATAACCTCGATGAGCTTCAAAATCAAATTACCAAATCTACCCCGGCATATTTTGAACCAGCACTTGATTATGTTATCGTAAAAATACCTCGATGGAATTTCGATAAATTTCATGGCGCTGATAAATATCTCGGTCTACAAATGAAATCAGTAGGTGAAGTAATGGGCATTGGGCGTACTTTTCAAGAAGCATTGCAAAAAGCCTGTCAGTCTCTCGAAATCAGACGCAACGGACTGGGTGCCGATGCAAAGGAACTCACAGATCGCGAAGCCATACTTAAGAGCCTTGCACACCCTAGCTGGAACAGGCTCTTCCACATCTACGATGCCTTTAAACTTGGCATTCCTTTCAAAACCATTCAGAATCTCACAAAAATTGACAAATGGTTTTTGGCACAAATCGAAGATCTTATTCATTTTGAATCGGAGGTACATAAATTTACTATTGATAGCTTGAGCTACGAAATGCTGCATTTGGCCAAGAAAAAAGGCTACGCAGATCGTCAGATTGCCCACTTAATTGGCTGCTTAGAAAGTGATGTATGGAAAAAACGTAATGACCTGGGTATAAAGCGGGTATTTAAGTTAGTTGATACATGTGCCGCTGAGTTTGTAGCCGAAACCCCCTACTACTACAGTACATTTGCCGACGAAAATGAATCTGTAGTTTCTGATCGTAAAAAAGTAATCATACTTGGTTCTGGCCCAAACCGTATAGGTCAGGGTATAGAGTTTGACTATTGCTGTGTGCATGGTGTATTAGCAGCCAATGAGTGTGGCTACGAGACCATTATGATTAACTGCAACCCTGAAACTGTATCAACTGACCCTGATATATCCAATAAACTTTATTTCGAGCCCGTATTCTGGGAACATATCTACGACATAATTTTACATGAAAACCCATTAGGTGTCATCGTACAATTAGGCGGTCAAACAGCACTTAAACTTGCAGAAAAGCTCAATCGATATGGTATAAAAATAATCGGAACTGATTACGAATCGCTTGACTTGGCCGAGGATAGAGGCAACTTTAGCACATTGCTAAAAGAAAATGATATTCCTTACCCTAATTTTGGTACTGTACATAATGCCGATGAGGCTTTGGAAATGGCCAAAACAATTGGATATCCGTTGTTGGTGCGGCCATCATATGTACTTGGTGGACAAGGGATGAAAATTGTGATTAACGATAATGAGCTAGAATCGCATATTGTAGATATCATGCAAAGCATACCAGGAAACAGGGTGTTGCTTGATCATTTCCTTGAAGGTGCCATAGAAGCAGAAGCCGATGCTATATGTGACGGCGAAGAGGTATATATTGTGGGCATAATGCAGCACATAGAACCCGCGGGTATACATTCTGGAGATTCTTACGCCGTATTACCTCCCTATAATTTGGGTGATTTTGTTATTCAACAAATTGAAGCCCATACTAAGAAAATTGCCATAGCACTTAAAACTGTAGGCTTGATCAATATACAATTCGCCATCAAAAACGATATCGTATATATTATTGAGGCAAACCCCAGGGCTTCGCGTACCGTTCCGTTTATATGCAAAGCCTACGATGAGCCATATGTGAATTATGCCACCAAAGTGATGCTGGGTGAAAAGAAAGTTAAAGACTTTAAATTTAATCCTAAGAAAAACGGCTATGCCATTAAGGAACCTGTATTTTCGTTTGATAAATTCCCGAATGTAAATAAGGAACTAGGGCCTGAAATGAAATCAACCGGTGAGTCAATTTATTTTATTGATGACCTGCTCGATGATTATTTTATTAAATTGTACTCTGAGCGAAATCTTTACTTGAGTCGTTAGAAAAATTCAACATTACACGATTCATTGGGTTATATTCGTTGAGTATCCAAACCGTACAACATGTCGATATTTAGGTTATTACTATTCATTTTGTTGCTTTATATGCTCATTCGTTTTATCAACATAGTTTTTAAAATGATCTTTGGCGTATTTGGCCAACCTCAGCAACATAAGACCAAAGAAAAATCAGAAGGTGGGGGCATGTTTGGTAATATCAAAATCGATATGTTGAAGAAAAGAGGAAAGTCAAAATCGGAAAAGTTTACAGGTGGTGAATATGTAGACTATGAAGAGATAAAAGACGACAAAAATTAAATATATTTATCCAAAGAGATATTTTTCAAACTAAAGCAAACTATATGGCATGGTTTCAAAGAAAAGAAAAAGGCATAAACACTCCTACAGAGCATAAAAAAGATATGCCCGATGGCATGTGGTATAAAACCCCGAGTGGAAAAATCATTCACATGAGGGAGCTCCGAAACAACAATTATGTTTGCCCTGACGACGACTATCATGTGCGTATAGGATCAAAAGAATATTTCGAAATACTATTTGATGACGGTAAATTTACAGAGCTAGACCAAAAATTAAGTTCAGCAGATCCTCTCAATTTTATTGATAGTAAGCCTTATCCTTCCAGGATCAAAGATTCTCAAGAAAAAACAGGTTTAACCGATGCCGTTCGTACCGCTTATGGCAAAACCAGTGGTCTGGACATTGTAGTGGGATGTATGGATTTTAGTTTTATAGGTGGCTCAATGGGCGCCGTGGTCGGAGAAAAAATTGCCCGTGCCATCGACCATGCCCTCAAAACTAAAACACCATTTCTAATGATCTCAAAATCGGGTGGTGCCAGAATGATGGAAGCCGGATTTTCGCTTATGCAAATGGCCAAGACTTCTGCTAAACTTGCCTTGCTGGCAGAAGCAAAAATACCCTATATCTCATTATTAACTGACCCAACTACCGGGGGTGTAACCGCCTCTTATGCTATGCTTGGCGATTTCAATATTGCCGAGCCACAAGCTTTAATTGGTTTTGCCGGCCCAAGAGTTATACGTGAAACAATTGGCAAAGAACTTCCAAAAGGATTTCAAAGTTCTGAGTTTCTATTAGAACATGGATTTGTAGATTTTATCGTGGATAGAAGACAATTGAAGAAAAAGCTTTCGATATTGCTTAAAATGCTTAAATAAACAAGTCGACTTCAATTTGGTCAAATAAACAAAAGTATTTTGAAGTTGGTATGAGAAAATGTTGCATAAAGTTTATTTAAATATTACAAAACAATTAGTTTTTACATCAAGTTGGAGTTTAGGTAATAAAAAAGCCTAATTGCAGTCAGAAAAAGCAACTCAATTAAATATATTTGCACTTTGAATTACAAATCATAAACATACTTTATACATGACAACTGTAGTTTTAGTTTCTATAATAGCCTTTTCGGTTGTGATCTTGTTGCTAGTGTTGATCTTGCTATTTGCGCAATCGAAGCTTGTACAACAAGGTGATGTGACAATTGTCGTGAATGGCGATGAGAAAAATCCAATCGTAACCTCTGCAGGTTCAACATTACTTTCTACGCTATCAGCTCAAAAGCTGTTTTTACCTTCAGCATGTGGTGGCGGTGGAACTTGCGCCATGTGCAAATGCGTAATAGAAGAAGGTGGTGGAGATGTGTTACCAACTGAAGTTGGCCACTTAAGCAGAAAGGAACAAAAAGAGAAGGTAAGGCTCTCTTGTCAGGTCAAGGTAAAAAATGATATGAGAATCCATATACCGGAAGAAATATTCGGTATCAAGAAATGGGAATGCGAGGTGGTATCAAACTACAATGTTTCAACATTTATTAAGGAGTTTGTGGTTAAATTACCTGAAGGTGAAACTTTAGATTTTCATTCAGGAGGTTATATTCAAATAGACGTACCACCAATCCATGTCGATTTTAAAACCATGGATATAGCACCACATCCGGAGCTGGGCCACCCTGATGATGTGTATAAAGGAGACTGGGATAAATTTAATCTTTGGGATCTGAAAATGAAAAATGATGAGCCTATATTCAGAGCTTATTCAATGGCCAATCACCCAGCCGAGGGAAATATAGTGATGCTAAATATTCGCGTAGCAACACCACCTTGGGACAGAGAAGCAGGCAAATGGATGGATGTAAATCCTGGTATTTGTTCTTCTTATGTTTTCAGCCGCAAGCCCGGCGACAAAGTGACGATCTCTGGCCCGTATGGCGAATTTTTCATTAATCCTACAGAACGTGAAATGATTTACATAGGTGGAGGTGCAGGTATGGCGCCATTGCGTTCACACATATTCCACTTGTTTCATACTGAAAAAACAAATCGCAAAGTAAGTTTCTGGTATGGCGGACGTTCAAAAAGAGAACTTTTCTATACTGAGCACTTCAGGAACATAGAGAAAGATTTTCCAAACTTTGAGTTTCATGTGGGTTTAAGTGAGCCACTCAAAGAGGATAACTGGAAGTTGAAAGAATCGCTAAAAGGCGAAGGAGACGGATATGTTGGATTCATCCATCAGGTACTTTACGATAATTATTTAAAAAGTCACTCAGAGCCAGATGAGGTAGAATATTATCTTTGTGGCCCTCCAATGATGAATGCCGCAGTGCTAAAAATGTTGGACGATATGGGTGTGCCGCCAGAAAATATTCGTTTTGACGACTTTGGAGGTTAATTCTACAAAAAATTGTTAGCGTTTGAAAAGGGAGAATTACAATTCTCCCTTTTTTTATTTAAACTGCGCAAAGATCATAAAGCATTGCCAAGGATGGTTCAAAAAATCCCAAAAGCGAGATGAATTTAAAAATATTTTTTTCTTCTATACCAGAATATACCTACGAAGGTATAAGTACACCCGGATCTTTTTATAAAAATATATCGATATTTTCTGAAATGCAGCCAGACTATAAAGGCATGAGCATTGCCATTATTGGTTTGCCCGATCGGGCCGATCCATCAGAAGATAACCCATACCATGCTGCGAATGAGATACGAAAAAAATTATATCAACTGAAAAAAGGATTTGGCAATTATCGAATTGTTGATTTAGGCAATCTGCGGGCTGGTATAGACAAAGATGAAACCCAAATGCGACTCAAAGAAGTCTGCAACATGTTGATAGAGCAAGATATTTTACCCATTGTAATTGGTGGATCTCACGATTATACCTATGGTCAATATATGGCATACGAGCCCATGGAAAAGCTTGTGAGTGTTTTGTGCGTAGATGCTTTCCTTGATATTTCCGATGATAAATCAAAAGTCTCTGAAAACAATCACATTCACAAAATGCTGATGCATGAGCCCAATTTCCTTTTTAATTTCTGTTTGCTAGGTTATCAGTCGTATCTGATCGAACAGGAAGCATTGCTCATGTTGGAGAAGTTGTATTTTGAAACTTATCGCCTGGGTCATTTACGACAAAACCTTAGTGAAATGGAGCCAGTGATACGCGAGGCAGATTTAATGAGTTTTGATTTGGCAGCGATCAAATCATCAGATGCCCCTGGTACCTTAAAAGCTCAACCATTCGGACTCACCGGCGAAGAGGCATGTCAAATTTGTTGGTATGCTGGAATAAATGAAAAACTATCATCTGTAGGCTTTTATGGTTATGCGCCTGATGTTGATGAGCCCAATAAAAAAACAGCTGCTGTAGCTGCCACCATGGTCTGGTATTTTATTGAAGGTTTCTATCATAGAAAAGACGAGAGCAACTTCAGAGGTCATGACTATTTACGCTATGTTGTTTCAATGCCCGAAGACCCGGCTACACTTGTGTTTTATCGCAGCAAGTTAAGCGACAAATGGTGGTTGGAAGTCCC
>DAIQNU010000190.1:0-7354 GCA_036788235.1 Cyclobacteriaceae bacterium | reverse complement strand
TTCAGGCCATTTTCCATCCAGAAATTAATTTCAACGCCTATGCCATAATGGTTACCATGACTTTCCCAGTCCATAGCAAACAGGCCTTGCGACTTGCGGATTTTAAATTCTGTGTGGCTAAGTTCAATATGGTTTTCACCGGTATGATCCACCTCGCGCGTGATGTAACGATGGGCGAATAGTACCGGAGTTCCCGCCGCAATATTTTGCCTGGCGTAATTAATTAGGGTGTCTTTGCCTGCACCCGATGGGCCGATAACATAAAAAAGCTTTCCTTTATAGGTTTCAGTACTCATAGCAATTGGTTATAAATTTCTTTTGGTCTTGAAAGGTTTTTTCCATTAGTAAATTGATGTTGATGCTGGTTTGATGATTTCGCCAGGCATCTTTGATAAAGCATTCCATCATTTTTCCGGACATTCTCAATGATTTTTCTATGGAAAAACCCTTAATGAATCGAAGCAATACAAATAAACTCGCGAAGGTATCGCCTGAGCCGCTGTAGTAGCCGGGGATAAAATCATGCTTCGACTCTATCGTTTTTTCTCGACTGTAGTATCGATTCACAACTTTGTCGTCTTCCACGCATCCGGTAAGTATAAAATCGAGCTTTGGATATTTTTCTTTAAAATTGATTGTGTTGTTTTTGATACAGTCGCTAGCCGTGGAAACATCTTTGCCACTTAAATAGGCCAATTCGGTGACATTGGGTGTGGCCAAATCTGCAAAAGCCAAAAGCTTTGCCCATGATTCGGCAATATCCGAATCAACATATAATCTTTGGTTGTCGCCACATACCGGATCAACCATAACAAATTGAATAGCATTTTTATATTCTTTGAGAATACTTTCAATGATTTCGGATTGTTGTGCATGGCCTAAATAGCCGATGTAAACAATAAGCGAATGTCCTTGCTGAATGGCCAGCTCAACTGTACTTTGCAAATGGTCTTTAAAAGGTAATTTGAACCGCTTATGATTTTCAATATTACCAGTACCAGATAGCAATACGGTAGGCACGGGCAAGGCATGTGACCCCAGAATACCCATAACCATTTTTAGTCCAGCTGTTCCAAGCGCAGGGAGGCTGTTTATTGTCAAAACCTTAAGCGATGAATTCATGGCTTAAAGGTTTGTTTGACTTTGATTTTACTTTTATGCTAGCCATCACACCAAAGTGGTCACTAGGGAATTCACCGGCATTGTTAGGATTGTCAAGTACAACCTGCGCTAAATCAACTTTCAAGGTAGACTGGGAACTTTTTTCTAAGAGAAAAATGAAATCAATACAACGACCCTCGCCAACTTCAGGTGTGATCATTTCTGAAATGGGTTTTTTGGGCAAGGTTATATGCCTTTTAGATCGCATTTCGGCGCGACGAAATGCATTGCTTACTTTGAAATCGGGATGTTGATAGAGATACTGAATAGAAATGCTGTCTTCTGCGCAGTTAAAATCACCACATAACAAAATGGCATCAAAAGATTCTTTCAAAATTTCTTGAGAAAGAATGGCTTCTAATTGATTAAGCCGAAGACCATACTCAACCTTTAGATGTGTAAGATGTGTATTGATAACTAAAAGCCGGGCAGTGTTTACTTCTACTATCGAAAATTGCGCAATCCGCTCACCATCTGCCGGGTGTTCGGGCAAATTAATGGCAAACGAATTTATAATAGGATAGAATGACAAAATACCAAGCCCAGAAGCGCTCTCAAGAAATTGGCCATCAATATTCCGGTCTTTAATCCTTGCAGGACTAAAACTTGCATATTTCAATCTACTTTTTTCAACTGAATAACCATTAGAGCCATGGTTTTTATTATTCTCAGATTGAAGCAATTTGAGGGTGTCATATTTGCCAGAGGCTGTCCAAAATACTTCCTGACACACTATTATATCAGGTTTTAACCTGTCAATTTCTGAAGCCATCCAGTGAATCCTTTGCGGATAGGCACCATCGCACTTCCATGTATTGATTGTTAGTATTGTAAAATTTTCCATGCTCTTGGAGATATTTTGTCAGTGAGCAAGTAACGATTTGTGTGTGCAGGTTTAGTGAGTTTTAAGTTAGCTTTTGATAATAAAATGGTAAGTAAAGCCTAACAAAATAATTGTATTATAGTAAGATTTAATTAAAAATAATAAAGACAGTATAGTTGATTGGGCGTCAATATTACATATGTACAATACTGGATAATGTTGAATTAAAATTATTAATCCTAAGATAATATTGGCTTAAGAAAAAGTTAAACACATCAATATGCAAAGCAAACAATGTGCTATTAATACCCTAATAGAGCCCCTCTACTTTTGAGCAGTTTAAAAATTTACCACAAAAACCAATTCACATGAAAAAATTAAACTTAATGTTGCTGTGTGTAATGCTACTTGGTAGTAATTGGCTCTGTGCTCAAAGCAGAACTATTACGGGTACCATTACCAACAAATCTCAAGAGGCATTGCCTGGAGTAAACTTGCTAATAGAGGGTACAAAGCAAGGAACCATTACCGATGTAAACGGTAGTTTTCAATTGCAAATACCAGATAACGTTGAAAGCCCTCAACTACTGGTTACCTACATTGGACACCAATCACAAAAAGTAAGTGTAGCTAACAGGTCTGTAATTGACTTATCTATGGAAGAAACAGCTGAGACCTTATCCGAAATTGTCATTACGGCATTTGGTATCGGTAAAGACAAGGCAACTTTGGGTTACTCTACCCAAACCCTAAAAGGTGATGACATTATCAAGGCTCGGGAGCCCAACCCGATCAATGGTATGACTGGTAAAATTGCTGGTTTGACTGTAGGACCATCTGCTGAAATGTTGGCAGCACCTCAAATACTTCTTAGAGGAAATTCTGATATTTTATTTGTTGTAGATGGTGTGCCCATCAATACAGATACATGGAATATCAGCCCTGATGATATAGAATCTTACACCGTATTAAAGGGGCCTAATGCGGCAGCACTTTATGGATTTCGTGGTCAGAATGGAGCTATACTAATAACCACCAAAAGAGGCAGTGGAAAAGACAGAGGCTTTACCCTAAGTGTCAACTCAAGCACGCAAATACAAAATGGATGGATTTCCAGACCACGTGGACAAGCTGAGTACGGTTTAGGGAATACATTTAGATATGCTTATGGAAACGATCCTTTTGATAGAGATGGTAGTTTTAGAAGGGCATCTATTTGGGGGCCACGCTTCGAAGGTCAGTTGATTCCTCAATATGATAGTCCGGTAGATCCTGAGACGGGTATTCGACAAGGAACACCATGGTTGGCTAAAGGCCCAAACAACTTTGAGAACTTTACTCAAACAGGTGTACTTACTTCCAACAATGTTTCGCTAGGTTTTAATGACGACAAGGCTGATTTTAGGTTATCGTATACAAATTCACACCAGCGGGGTGTATTTCCGAATACCAGCCTTAACATCAATAACCTCAACATGTCGGCAGGTTACAAATTTACCAAAAGATTAAAGTTGGAAGGAAACATTAACGTAAGCTTACAAAATTCGCCCAATGTACCCGAGGTACACTATGGACCCAGCAGTTATGCCTACGATCTTGGCGTATATGGTGGAGCGCATTACGATATCTTAGACTTGAGAGATTACTGGGCTCCTCCGGGCATAGAAGGTATCCAGCAAAGAAACCGTGAGTACGGCAGAACCAACAACCCTTATTTTATGGCCTATGAATGGCTAAGAGGTCATAGTAAAACTGACACCTATGGTTTCTTGGCACTCTCATATCAGGCTTCAGATCATTTGAAACTTCAGTTAAGATCTAATGCTACCAATTGGGATGCAATGAGAACACAGAAGCTACCTTATTCGGCTGAACACTACTCAGTGCCCGATAGAGCAGGGAACTACTTAGAAGATAGAAGAAGCTTGCTTGAGCATAAGACTGACTTATTGATGACTTATGATAGAAGTTTTGGAGATTTCAACCTACACGTATTGGGTGGTGCCAGTGCCAGACACTTTCATTACAATTCAAGTATATTGTCTACCAATAATTTGATAGTACCTGGAGTTTATGCTTTTTCAAATTCTGAAAACCCATTGGTAGGTCAATCATTTAGATCAAATATGATGGTTTTAGCGGCCTATACCAGTGTCGATTTGGGTTATAAAAACTTCGTAACATTAAATCTAACAGGGCATTGGGACAAGCTTTCTACACTACCTCCAGGTGATCAGGCTTATTTTTATCCATCTTCATCGCTTAGCACGGTTGTTTCAGATTATATTTCCATGCCTTCTTTTATTTCTTTCGTAAAATTGAGAGGATCTTTTGCACAGGTTCAGGGTGGCCTTGTGCAACCTACCATTGGTAATGCCTTTACTGCTATGGGAGGCACACCGGCTTGGCACAACAATGTTTGGTTCACCACCTACGATGGGCCAACCTACCAAAACGAAAACACCTATTCAACCTCATTACCTTATGGTAATAGACCTGGCGCTACATTTACTTCAACCTTGGCCAATAGCTCGCTTCAGCCATTTACGGTTACATCTTATGAAACGGGAATTGATATGTTTTTCTTAAATGATCGACTTGGACTTGATATCACCTATTTCTCTACTATAAATGGCCCGCAAATTTTTACACGGGGATTGGCACCATCAACGGGATATTCTAATACCAACGTGAATGATGTAATTACAACTAAAAATGGGTTGGAAATTGCTTTAACTGGGGTGCCAATCGTAAACAACAACTTTAAATGGGAAGTATTGGTTAACTATGCTTCATTTGTGGAGCGTTACACTGAAATTAATGATCCCGCAGGCTCTATCATTTCTAATGGTGGGGTACAACGTGTGGGTGACCGTGTAGACAGATTGTTTACAACCGATGTACTTAGAACACCCCAAGGGCAAATCATTCACGATGCCGGTGGATTGCCAGTAAGAGCTCCTTCTGGCATTCGAGGTAACTCCTTTGTTGGAAATGGTAATAGTGATTTTGTTTGGGCCATCAACAACCGCTTTACCTACAAAAACTGGAATTTTAGTTTTCAATTTGACGGAAGAGTAGGTGGTGTAATTTATAACGACCTCTGGCGCAGTGCTGTAAGAGGTGGAGCTGACGCTTCTACAGCAGGTGATACACCGTATGGTAGAGCCCGCTTACTAGAGTGGGAGAGTTTCAGAGACAATGGAACAACAACCCCGCATTATAATGGTGGTGGGGTAATTCTCGAATCGGGTATTCCAATATTTGATGAAGGATCCATTACCAATTTTGATGAATTGGTATTTCGTCCGAATGACGTAAATGCAACAGTTCAAAATTATACCATTGCACTTTCTAACGCAACCGGTGCCTATGTACATAGTAAATCTTTTGCCAAACTAAGAGAAATTATAATCGGGTATCAGTTGCCTGCTTCTCTTGCCAACAAAATAGGCGCAAGCAATGCTACTATATCTTTGGTGGGTAGAAATTTACTTTACTGGGCGGCCCGTACTGATATTGATATGGATCAGTACCCTGGCCCAAGCCTACTTCCATACGGTGATGAAGGACAGCCAAGATTGCAATCGCCCACGCTTAGAAATTACGGCATCAACCTAAACATTACTTTCTAATGCTCATCAAAAATTCAAAAATCTTAAAAGCTATGAAGAAGCTCATTAAAATAAATATAATCGCACTCGCTTTGTGCATGTTTGCCAGTGCCTGCCAAGATCAGTTTGAGGAATATCCTTATAACCCTAACGTTGCTGGTGAAAATGACCCTGTGCCACCTGCCTTTATTTTGAGGCAAGTAACCTATGACATAGCCCGTGGTGCAGATGTTACAGAAGAACCACTCGAATATTTGAGTCGGTTGAGTCAATTTACCAATGGTCTTACTTTTCCATTGTATGGTGGTAGCAATCAGTACAACTGGTCCCAAACGGGTACTTCGTACCCTTGGTTAAGAAATATTACTAAGCTAGAAAAAAATGCAACAGATGCTTTGGGTGAAGAGAAGAATCCTTATTTGGCTATTTCTAAATTTCTTCGTGCCTATACATTTATTTGGATGACACAGCGGGTAGGAGATATACCAATGGCAGAAGCAGGTATGGGTTTGGAAAATATTACGCCGAAATTTGATACCCAGCAGGAAGTATATGCTCAATGTTTTGAGCTTTTGGAAGAAGCCAATGACGATTTTGCTGCAATAGTGGCAGACGCTACAGTACCTGATATCGACGGTGATATTTTCTTCAACAATGATTTAAGAAAATGGAGGAAAGCAGTAAACTCATTTACCTTGAGGGTTTTAATCAGCCTAAGCCATCGTGCAGATGATACACCGGCTTTAGGTATTAAGCAAAAATTTAATGCCATTCTATCAAATCCTGCTAAGTATCCAATTTATGAAGGGCTAGACGATAATATGAATTATGTGTTCTTGCCTATATTCAATCGATATCCTACCGCCTTCAAACAATTGTATCCACGCGAGACTGCCATGGGAAAAACTTTCCTTGACCTTACAACAAAGTATGAAGATCCGAGAACGTTTATTGCGGCTACACCAGCTCCGGCAGAAATTGAAGGTGGAAAGAGTCTTTCTGATTTCACTGCCTATCGTGGGGCTGACAATGCTCGCCCACAAGGCACACTATTTGAGGAGTCCCAAGTTGGAGAATATTCATACATAAACAAGATTCGCTACTTACAAGGGCCAGATATTATACCTGAACCCTACATTATGGTGGGCTATTCCGAAATGTGTTTTAACATTGCTGAAGCTATGAACAGAGGTTGGGTAGACGGCAGTGCTGCTGAATGGTACATGAAAGGCATTCAGAGTTCACTTGATTTTTACCAATTGTCTGATGGAAACACTTTCCAGATCGGCGACGTAAATGGTGCGCCTTTGGGCGATGTCACCATAGATGTTAGCACATTCTTATCTAATGTAGAATATGTAGGAAACAATGCCGAAGGATTGCGCCAAATACTTGAGCAAAAATATGTGGCCTTTTGGCAAAACTCAGGTTGGGAATCCTATTATCAATTTAGAAGAACAGGTATTCCTGCTTTTTCACAAGGTGTAGGCACAAATGCGCAAGGCATAATTCCTCAACGCTGGCAGTACCCAGTCCAAGAAGTGGAAAATAACAGACAGAATACAACAGAAGCCATACAGCGCCAGTTTGGTGGTACTGACGATGTGTTTCAAAAATTGTGGATGCTGAAATAATTTTTAGGGTAGGTAGATACTCAAATTTGTAAATGTAACAAGGTGTGGTTTCTTAATTGAAATCACACTTTTTGTGTGTCAGGCATGGTCATATGCTATAGGGTGAAAGTCCCGAACGAGAG
>DAIQNU010000189.1:0-7409 GCA_036788235.1 Cyclobacteriaceae bacterium | reverse complement strand
TTAAGGGACGACTAAATACAGGCATCAACTGTTTTCCGAACCTATTTTTATAATCTCAATTTTGTCCTGCAAAATTTACTTCTAGTAAAACATTTTTCGATTAACAATTAGTAGCAAATGATGTTATCACGACATTTAATCGATAAATATTCGTAATTAATTTTTACTTCATTCTAGCAAAAGTAATTTTATCCACAATTACTTTTAACATCCCTATTTCAGACAACTAATGAAAAAACTTATTTTACTTGTATTTATTGTTCACCTATTCTTTCAACCAGCTACCTGTAACATTATGAACCAACCTGCAAAAAGCAAAACCATCGTATTTATTCACGGACTTTTCAATACACCTTTAGGGTGGGATGAATGGATTACTTATTTTGAAGCTAAAGGCTATACTTGCCATGCGCCTGCATATCCATTTCATGATGGTAATCCTTCTAAATTACGCAACCAAGTAGATCCTGAATTGGGTAATGTGACTTTTGGTGACGTAACAAGGCATTTATTAAAATTTATTGAGCAACTTCCCGAAAAGCCCATAGTAATAGGGCATTCGATGGGCGGACTAGTGGTACAAAAACTTATAGAAATGGACAAAGCTCTGGTGGGAGTTTGCATAAATTCCGCACCACCCAAAGGTATAAAAAGCACAAAATGGAGCTTTCTAAAATCAAATTTTCCGGTAGTTAATCCCCTGAAGGGCAATTCCGTTTTTGAACCTAGTAAAAAATGGTTTCATTATGCCTTTTGCAATACCATGAGCAGAGAAGCCTCAGACTTAATCTATGAAAAAAATGTAGTTCCGGAAAGCAGAAATATACCAAGAAGTAGCACTAAAAATGATGGTAAAATAGATCTAAAAAAACCACATAATCCACTCCTATTTATTGCGGGAGAAATGGACCACATTATCCCTGTTTCACTCAACCAAAAAAATGTAAAGGCTTATAAAGACCCAGCTAGCAAAAGAGAAATAAAGGTTTTTGAAGGCAGAACACATTATATATGTGGTCAGGACGGCTGGCAAGAAGTGGCGGGTTATATTCAATCGTGGCTGGCAAAGCTGTAGCGGGAGTGGATTTTTAAAAAAGTTTTCTACTAGACGGAATTTATAAGAATACCGTCATAGACGTGACGGAATTCTTAGAAATTCCGTCAAGGTGACTTAAACCACTCCCAAACATTTATCTAAAAATTTTATAAAGCATATAAAACCAATCCTAAAACCTCATTCACGAAAAAAGGGGCATGACAGCCCCTTTTATTTCATTGCAAACTCATTATAAATTTTATTCAACACTGGTAAACTGTGCAGACAGGTACTCCCTATTCAGTCTGGCTATGTTGGTAAGATCGATGCCCTTTGGACATTCAACAGCACAGGCACCTGTATTGGAGCAGGCACCAAAGCCTTCCAAATCCATTTGCTCTACCATGGCAACTGCACGTCTTCTTCTTTCTATTTGCCCTTGTGGCAAAAGTGCAAGTTGAGAGACCTTTGCTGATACAAATAGCATAGCTGAGGCGTTTTTACATGCAGCTACACAAGCACCACATCCAATGCAAGCCGCTGCATCCATAGCAAGTTCAGCATTATGTCGAGGAATGGCTATTTCATTGGCATCGGGTGTTGGGCCAGTATTTATAGATACATAGCCTCCTGCCTGAATAATCCTATCAAAGGCGCTGCGATCAGAAACCAAGTCTTTGATCACCGGAAAAGCCTTAGCTCGCCATGGTTCAATAACAATAGTCTCACCATCAGCAAAAGAACGCATGTGCAACTGACAAGCCGTGATCTCTTCCTCCGGACCATGAGGTCTCCCATTTACAAATAGACTACAAGTACCACATATTCCTTCGCGGCAATCATGGTCAAAATGAACAGGATCTTCACCTTTTTGCTCAAGTTCTGTATTAAGAATGTCGAGCATTTCGAGAAACGAACTGCCTGGTGAGATGTTTTGAATATTATATGTTTTGAATTCCCCTTTTGTGACGGCATTTTTTTGGCGCCAGATTTTGAGGGTGTATGTTCTTCCCTTTTCCATTATTTATAGCTTCTTTGAGTCAGTTTAACATTTTCGAATATAAGTTCTTCTTTGTGCAATACAGCTTGCTTATTTTCGCCCTGATATGCCCATGCCGAAACGAAGGTAAAATTTTCGTCATCGCGCTTAGCTTCGCCTTCGGGAGTTTGATGCTCTTCACGGAAGTGACCTCCGCAAGATTCCTCACGCATTAATGCGTCATCAACCATTAACTCGCCAAGCTCAATAAAATCAGCTACACGCATAGCTTTTTCTAAGGTCATATTGAGCTCTTCATTGGTGCCAAGCACTTTCACGTTTTGCCAATATTCTCTTTTTAGCTCCTGAATCTCGGCTTTGGCTTGCTTCAAGCCTTCAGCGCTTCGAGCCATGCCACATTTATCCCACATTATTTTACCTAATTCTTTGTGGAACTGATCTACAGTCTTATTGCCTTTAATATTCAGCAATGTATTGATTCTGTTTTTAACGTCAGCTTCAGCATCTTTGAAAGCCTGATGATCTGTACCTACTTTTGCAATACCAACCTCAGCGAGATAATCGCCAATAGTATAAGGAATTACAAAGTAACCATCGGCAAGACCTTGCATTAATGCACTAGCTCCCAAACGATTGGCGCCATGATCAGAAAAGTTACACTCACCAGTAGCATAGAGCCCAGGAATGGAGGTCATCAGATTGTAATCAACCCATAAACCACCCATGGTGTAGTGCACCGCAGGATAGATCATCATTGGAACTTGATATGGGTTTTCAGCAGTGATTTTCTCGTACATTTGGAAAAGGTTACCGTACTTGGCTCTAATGGTACTTTCACCATCTCTTATAATGGCATCTCTAAAGTCAAGATATACAGCCAATCCAGTCTCTCCTACGCCTCGTCCTTCATCACAAACTGTTTTAGCATTTCTTGAAGCCACATCACGTGGTACCAGATTGCCAAATGAAGGGTAAATTCTTTCCAAATAATAATCTCTATCTTCTTCAGGCAAATCATTGGCTTTAAGAATGCCTTTGCGAACTTTCTCAGCTAGCTCTACAGTTTTTGGCACCCAAACTCTACCATCATTTCTGAGTGATTCCGACATTAGCGTGAGCTTAGATTGTTGATCGCCATGAACAGGAATACAAGTAGGGTGAATTTGCGTAAAACAAGGATTGCTGAAAAATGCACCTTTGCGATATACTCTCCAAGCCGCTGAAGCATTGCAACCCATAGCATTGGTAGACAAGAAAAACACGTTGCCATAACCACCTGTTGCCAGTACTACAGCATGTGCACTATGGCTTTCGATGTCTCCGGTAACCATATTGCGGGTAACGATGCCTCTGGCTTTACCATCTACCAAAACAACATCAAGCATTTCCGTTCTTGGATACATTTTTACTTTGCCTGAAGCTATCTGTCGGCTCAACGCAGAGTAAGCGCCCAACAATAGTTGCTGACCAGTTTGCCCGCGGGCATAAAACGTTCTGGAAACCTGAGCCCCACCAAATGATCGGTTGGCCAATAAGCCGCCGTATTCACGTGCGAAAGGAACCCCTTGTGCTACGCATTGGTCAATTATACTGTTGCTGACCTCGGCAAGTCTGTAAACATTGGCTTCTCTAGCTCTATAGTCTCCACCTTTAATGGTGTCATAAAATAACCTGTAAACGCTATCTCCGTCATTCTGATAGTTTTTGGCGGCATTTATACCACCCTGAGCAGCAATACTATGTGCTCTACGCGGGCTATCCTGATAACAAAAAGCTTTTACATTGAAACCCAGCTCAGCCAAAGAGGCTGCTGCAGAAGCTCCTGCCAAACCTGTACCTACAACGATAACATCGTATTTCCTTTTATTTGCAGGATTTACAAGCTTAAGATTAAATTTATGTTTTGACCATTTTTCAGCAAGCGGACCTGCTGGTATTTTTGAATCTATTTTCATATAAATATTATTTATTTTAAGTGTACAGATGGATACGGGCAATAAAAACCTTGAATCATTTTATTATATATTTTAAAGCTTACGTTTCCTCTGTTCAATATTTGTGTTCTGGTATAAACACCTTTTCGTCGAGCAGTAACCAACAACTGACGAACTGAAACCATTTATCAACTAGTAAATTGAGTATGGTTTCATTATGTAATCTATCTGAAATAAAAAATCAATGGCATAGATGCAAACAATGCAGGCACAACTATGGAGAATGCCAAACCCAATTTCTGGATAAATGGCGTATACCTGCTATGGTTTAATCCAAGCGTCTGGAATGCACTTTGAAATCCGTGAGCAAGATGTAAACCCAAGCCTATCATTGCTAATACATATAAGACAACCAACCAAATTTCTTTGAAAGCCTCACTAACCATTAAATATAAATCTTTGTATACCCCCTCTTGTTTCAGCATTTGGCTGGTAACTTCAGCAACTTCAATTGATTCTTTTGTAATTTCGCCTGTCGTGGCCAATTCATATTTAGCAACAGGAGTAGTACCAAACTTCATTTGATACCAAAAATTTTGAAGATGTATAACCAAGAAAATCAAAATAATTGTTCCTAATAAACCCATGTTTCGCGAAGTCCATGTGCTGTTTGCTGAAGGCCTGGTTATTTTGTATGCTTCAGAACCCCTTGCCTTTTTGTTGAAAAGCGTAAGACTGATTGTAATGATTATGTGCGCCAAAATGCCCGCATAAAGAATATAAGAAGAAATTTTAATCAAGGGATTGGTTGTCATAAACTTAGCATAGGCATTAAAAGCATAGCCGCCATCCGTTTTAAACAACTGAAAATTCCCGATTAAATGAACCACCAAAAAAGTAATGAGAAAAAGACCCGTAAGCGATACGAGCACTTTTCTGCCGATGGTACTAGAGATTGTTTGTGTTAACCAACTCATAAAGTTATATGTTTAGTAAATTGTATTTTATATAGCACAAATTTAGTTTGGGAATAGATTCCAACCAAAGACTATAATTTTGGTTCTGTAATTTACAAACGTTCTAAATTGATTGAGTTAAAATATCTTTTTTAATAAATTTTGACGTTTGTTTAACAGGATGTTATTTTTTTTTGTTTTGATTTACAATAATAAATGTGCTGATTTGATTGAATAATATGGAGGTCTTTCCATTATGAATACCATACAAACCAAAATAGTCGCGATAATATTATTAATAGGGGCTTCCATAGCGCCCTATTCTGTGCAAGCGACGCACATTAGAGCAGGAGAAATTCTAGCTGAGGCCATATCTTGCCAAGGAAATACGTACAGAATTTCCGTGTTTGGGTACACGTTTACTGGATCACCGGTTCAATTTGGTGGTGGTGAAATTACCATGGGTGATGGAACAGTGATAACCTTTGAAACAGGTGATTATGAATTCTTTGCTGATTTGGGTGATCAAGTGGCGGTCAGTGTTTATGAATTTGAACACACATTTCCTGGGCCGGGCATCTACACCATTAGGTTTAGAGAATTTAACAGAAATGGCGGCATCGTCAATATGGATAATTCTATCAATACTCCATTTTATGTTGAAACCGTACTCACCATTGATAATTTTCTGGGTTGCAACAGTTCTCCTATATTATCTAATCCTCCTATAGATCGGGCTTGTGTAGGTGTAGCTTTTTATCATAATCCTGGTGCATATGATCTTGACGGAGACAGCCTGGCCTACAGCCTTACCATCAGCAAGCAAAATAGAGATGTGCCTGTGGTAAATTACAGATTTCCAAATCTCTACGATATATCAGCCTATGGAACAACCACAGAAGAGGGTGTAGACCCTGCTACGTACTCTATAAATCCCATAACGGGCGATTTGATTTGGGATGCACCTGGTGGTGAGGGAGAGTATAATTTGGCTTTCAATATCGAAGAATGGCGCAGATTACCTGGTGGAGGACATGAATTTCTTGGCTATGTAACTCGCGACATGCAGGTAATCGTGGAAGATTGTGATAATCGAAGACCTGAATTAATCATCCCTCCGGATACATGTGTTACAGCAGGTTCATTACTAGAAGTTGATATTTTTGCAGAAGATCCCGATGGACACGATGTAATAATAGAACCTTTTGGTGGCATATTTCAAATGCCCATAAGCCCGGCAACTTATTCACCCAGGCCTCCTGTATCGCAGCTTAGTCCGGCTAAATTGGAGTTTATATGGCAAACTGTTTGTCAACATGTAAGTACAACCCCTTATCCTGTAAACTTCAAAGCAACAGATCAGCCACCCCGTGGTTCTGGCCCCAGGTTAGCAGACTATGCAACTTGGCAGGTTCGTGTGGTTGGTCCACCACCTGAAGGTCTATTGGCTGAGCAAAATGAAAATACAACTGTCAGGCTCGATTGGGATACATACGCTTGCCAGAATGCCACCAACATGCAAATATGGCGTAGGGTAGATAGTTTTGAATATACACCCGGTAATTGTGAGCTTGGTATTCCGGAAAATGGCGGTTACGAACTAATAGACATAGTAGGTATAAATCAAAGTACCTATCTGGATGATAATTTCGGAATGGGTCTTGAGTTTGGAGCGAAATATTGCTACCGCCTAGTGGCTGTATTTAATAACCCTGAAGGTGGAGAGAGTTATGTTTCAACAGAAGTATGTACTGATATAGAAGAAGAAGATGGACGCTTTGGATCATTGATAACCAATGTAAGTGTAGAAACTACTGACGAAACCAATGGAGAAGTATATGTTCGTTGGACCTCTCCCTTTGATATTGACACAGATGTATACCCTGAGCCATTTACCTATGAGGTGTATAGAGGAAATGGATTTCAAACACCGGGAACTCTACTGGTAACAACAGGGAAGATTTCTGACACTACTTTTGTTGACACGGGTTTAAATACCCGCAATCAAGTGTATAACTACCGGGTGGTTGTGTATGATGCCAACCAAACTGCAGTAGATACAACAGGTACCGCCTCAACTGTAAGATTGGAATTATCACCGGTCACAGGCGCCATAGATCTTGAATGGAGTGCTCGGGTGCCATGGACTAATGTATCTCAAAGGCATCCTATGCATCTGATTTATCGAACACGAGTACCTGGATTCCCAGAAGACGAATTGGTGTTAATCGATAGCGTAAACATAATTGCAGGTGGGTTTAGCTATATCGACCAAGGACAATCTACAGGCGAATCAGGTCTCGATGATGAATTGGAGTACTGCTATTATGTTACTACAAAAGGCACCTATGGCAATCCTCTTGTACTTGAACCCTTGCTAAACAACTCACAAATAAGTTGCGCCCAACCTAGAGATTCTATACCGCCTTGTGCACCACTTGCATTGGTTGTCGGCCCTGATTGTGAAACCGCATTACTATCCG
>DAIQNU010000188.1:0-7412 GCA_036788235.1 Cyclobacteriaceae bacterium | reverse complement strand
TCAGGATCATAATATAGTTTCCCCTAACAGATAGCTCAAAATTTTCATAAGTCATTTTTATTCTAAGTCAGATTTTTCTCCAGAAGTCTTTCTTTTTGTCAAGAAAATCCTGGTTACGTTTGTTTGCTTCCAGCAGTTTGTGGATATCATCATAATCGTAAAAGATGACCCCTCCGACCTTGGTAAAAGGTAAAGTTCCGTTGACCCGAAGGTTTTGTAAAGTACCAGGAGATACCATAAGCAATCGTATGACTTCATGCGTTTTGAGCCATTTTCTGGCTGGTGTCGTTTGTCTTTGTGACAAGAGTTTTTTGATCTCGTCTAGGAGTTCTACTTTGAAATTCTCCAGGTCTTCTGTTGTAATGATGTTTACTGCCATAATGGTAAAATTTAAATTTTTAATGATTTTGTCGCATGGAATTTTTCCATTGATTTTGATGTCAAAGGAATAGAAATGCGCCATGTAAATCCAGTACCGACGGTACCAGTACCCCAGATAAAACACTGATAATGAACTACTAACAATTAAAAAATAGTTTGAGCGCTAGCAATCAAAGCCAGTAAATAGGATTAAGAAATTGAGACAGTGAGTAAGATTCCGTAAGGTTCAATGTTGCTCTTTGCGAATGTAATTGAGGAATGAAATAACCCGATCCTTAATGGTTTCCACAGCATGTTGTTGTGGTTGATAAAACCTGGCTCGAAGTCCACCCCAGGAAATGTTTTCAGTGTTTTTGGTCTGTATTATGCCAGCGGTAAAGCGGATGACCTCCAAGGTATTTTTATTTTTGATAATGCCGGTTTCGATGAGTAATTTCAAAAAATAAGCGAGTTGCGGCACTGAAAGATCTGTTTTTAACTTAAAGTTCTTCTGTACGGGCTCATCTGCATTGGCAGGATAAGGATTCAGAAGTTGCTGCCTTTTTTCCAAGTAATGAAGTTCTTCAGTAATCCACTCAGAAAGCTGCTCCTGAAATGTATGGGCTTTGGGATGATAGGCAAAACCTGGCTTTACCTGAATCTGGTTGTTGAGCTTGAGTAGGTAAGCCAGCTTCTCCATTTGGCCGGATAAGGATCTTTGTTTTTGTATATACTGAGATATCTTTTGGATGCAGTACTTATAAAAGCGGTTGGCATTGTAATTAAGGTAACAAAGTACCATACAAACCTGTAAATTGAGTTTTTCATTCTCCAGTTGTGCATCTCCCAGCTCATATAATTCATTTAATAACTCTTTATAGTAGATCAACCTACGGTATGAAACTTCTTTTCTGTGGACGCCTTCTATGAATTCATCCAAGGGAAATAAAGCTATGGCCATCAGTTGTTTATCGATGCCTTTTTTTTCTAATCGATGGCGGACATCTGGAACCTTTTCCTGTATCTCGCGATGTACGATGTAGCGATAACTTTCCGGCGATTTGGCATCCTGATTGAAATATTTGGAAAAATGTCTTTCGATAAAGGCAAGCAGTTGCTCCAAAGATAAGTAGACTGTTTGGTAAAGGTGTATGCGTGTATATTCCTCTGGCATAGAATGTAAAGGCTCCAAATTGTATGCACCCAGGTAGCTTACCACATAATCAAAGAGGTTGATGATTGACTCTTGATGGTAATGGATGTAAAACTCCATTTGCTTTTCCTTTTTACTGGTAAAGGATTTTTTAACAAAGGCTTTTTTAATCCGTTCTGTTTCTTCCAATATGCTGCTTTTTACAATACCATAAGCCTTTGGATCCAGCTCAAGTGCTGGATCAAAGGCATCCAGGTCGTTCATAACCAGCTTTTCCAGTTTGTCTAATTCGTACTGCACATGCCAGCAATGTTAGGGATCAATCATTAAGCGGGTGGTCTGCAAACCGTCAATTGTTTGCAATGATAGGTAATACCAGCCTTTTTCAAGGTTTGGTAAAGGTAGATGCGTTAGGGGTTCTGAAGACTTTTGATTGACCACGGTAAGACCCTTTTCATTGCGAATAATGATGTCAAACTCACTGAATTTATCTGCTTCTGTAAAGAGTACTTCCACAAAGTCTTTAGCCGGATTGGGATAAAAAAATACTTGAGACCCTGAAGAAGAAGAACCCAAAACAACAATGTTGCCCTGGTATAGTTGATCGCCTGAACAATTGAATAGCTTTAATACATAGGTATAAAAACCATTGGGAACAATGTTGCCGTTGCCATTGATCCGGCCATTCCAAGAAATATAGCCCCCAATAATGCCTTCAATGCCAGTGGTGAGGGTTTCTGTTTTGTTAAAGATAACCTGATTGGCTGCATTGCGAATGGTTAGTTCGTACTTGTAGGCATTTATTGGGCCTGTACCATTGCTGCCATCCATCACTTCCCAATTATCATTAATGCCGTCGCCATTGGGTGTAAAAGAACCTGGTATACTCACGCTAAAGCTGCCTGTGAGTATCCTACCAATGGTAATGGATGCAGTAGCAAACTGACCGCTGATCACGTCTTGAACAGCAGAGGTCACCTCAGTGGTGACAGTAGGTGACACTGAAATGGTTGGACTGTTTCCCAAGTTGATTCCTGTTGTTGGAACTGCTGACCAGAAATAGTTAAAATTCCCGGAGCCACCAGTTACGTTGGCTGTAATGGTTCTGGCTCCGCAGTTGTTGGGCGCTGCATTGGGCGAGCTGAGATTTACCTGATGTGTTTGCGCCTGCAAAGCTGTTGCGTACAGTAGGCAAAGTTGAAACACAGATAAAGCAAATAATCTAGTTTTCATAAGCGTATGGTTTAAATTAACAATTAATAAAGGTTTAGAATGTATAGATGAAGCCAAAGGCTACTTGATTCGTTCTTAATTGGATGGCAGGCGCTTGTCGGTTAATACTTGTAAAATAAAACTGGCTTTGTGGCAGTATCTGAATGGTTAGAAGATTACTCAGCTGATAGTGAATTTCTAAGCCCGCCTGTATGCCCCATAGTTGCGGCCTCATAGCTCCAGTTAGAAAGCTTGGAGTTTCCATTTCTGTACGATCGCCATGGTAGGTGTTTTTCTTGTGGTTCAATATCATTGCTGTTAACAAGCCAAGTTCTGTAGAAAAAGACCATGTGTTCGTCGTTATCCATTTGTAATTTATCAGTATCGAAATTTCCAGATAAGCCGACTTAACCATTGTTTTCTCAGGAATAAAAGGGTCACTTGGATCAGCAGCATTCAGATTGTAAAATATTTCAAAGTTCCTTGTTGTGTAATTAGTTTGCAGCTGGAGAGACCAGCGTTCCCAAAGCCGGATTTTACCCTTTAGTCCCAGGCTGTAATTATAGGCTGTCTGGTAGGTAAAATCCTTGTTTTGCCATTCGGCGCTTGAAAGGTAGATGAAATCCAAGGAATACACTAGCCCAAGTTTGAAGATCGGCACTTTTCGAGCAGAACTTTCTTGGGATTGTGTGTTCGAAAACGGTATAGTATCTTGAAGGTTAACTGGTGCTTTGAAATAAAAGGTTGGCGGGGTAGATGGATCGTATGTAGCGGCTGTAGCTTTCTGCAAATTTGTAAAATTCAAATACTGCGCTGCAATAGTTTTAACTTGTACATCAGGTATGTTTTCTACTACATGTTGCGTTTCTGAACTACATGCCTGCATCGATTCATGTAATTGATCCGGTTCTTGAGTCCCACTGGCTGATAACAATGTGGGTTCTTCTATTGTATCCGAGAAACTAGAACCTGTGCTCAGAACATTATGTGATAAATCCTGCTGTTGATCTTCTATGACATCTTTAAGGCGAAAAAGGGCAATATGACCTTCCGCAATGCTATAGCCTGTACCGGTTTGGAAACATATAGAATCGAGTATTTCCAAGATAGGCTTTTGACTAAGGTTCAAATTAATCCGTAGGTTTGAGGAAACGAATACCCTACCTGGGTCTATGAAAAAGCGAATACCAAAACGCTGCCTGAGATCCAGGATTACAGATTCAAAAGATTGATCTTTATAATCCACTGAAACCAAACTGTTCAAATCCGATTCATTTGCTTTGGCAGGTGAAAAAACAATGAAGCAGATGATGCTTATGTAAAGTCTTTTTCTCATCGGCGTAGCTTTAGGGTTAAAGCAATTACTTATTCAAGTTCTTTATAAGAAATCCTTATATGTGTTGTGCTGACATACTCTATCGAGAATCCATAGGTATCCGACAATAGCTTCAGGGTGTTTTCCAGTGATAATTTTTCTATGGTTCCTAAAAAATTGAGGTTTTCGATATCAGGATCAAGCAGTTCAAAGGAAACGCCATGTAGATTTTCCAGTGTAGTCAATACTTCTGTTAGACTGGTATGATCAAATTCCAAGACGCCCGTTTTCCAGGCAAGTATGTTGGGATTTATGTTTTCATTAAAAAGGATTTCACCATCTGGCATCAGTTTTATTTGTTCACCTGCTTGCAAAAAATATTCATTATCTAAATGCTGTACCTGTACCCTACCTGAAACCACCATTATTTCAGGTGCTTGTTCGGGATAGGCCTTAACTAAGAAAGATGTGCCTAATACTTTGATGGAAGCTGCATTAGTGTATACCCAAAAAGGTCTTTTTTCATTGGGCTGTACTTCGAAAAAGGCTTCCCCTACCAGCCTTGCTTCTCTTGCAATCAAAGTTTGTCGGAAAGCAACCGTACTTTCATTGTTGGTAAAAACCTCAGAACTATCGGGCAAGCACACAGAACTATGTTGACCTATCAAGATCCGCTGAGCACTTATGGCATAGACCATATACAAGGCAAAGCCTATTACACTGGCAATGATCAATAAGCTTATAGTGGCGGCTATAGTACTTAGTTTAAAAACTTTATGTCTTTTAATGTTTGTTTTTTGTTCCTGAAAGTGCCTCTCGGCAAGTTTCCTTTGAAAACGCTGCAATTCATGTTGTTTTTCCAGCTCGCTCATTTCAAATGGTGTGCTATTAGAGTGATCCCAAATCATTTTGATTTCATCAAACATGATCTGGTTATCATCACTTTCCAGTTTCCAGACTTCAACACGTTGCCTTTCCTCTTCTGTGGCCTCACCACGCAGGTATTTATGTATTAGTATTTCCATAAAATTATTCCTATCCAATATCAATCGATTGTGAGACTAATATGCAATTTCAGGGCACTACCCTACCCTACTTTGAAAAAAATTGTAATAATCTAGTTCAATTAGGTATTCAAAGATCCGAAGATGGGAATAATTGAAAATGCAAGCGCATTGGATGGTTAATTTAATTAGTTTGTATTCTATGTGAATTGCTAATCGATGTAGGTGTAAAGCCACTAAGCTAAAAAAAATAAAAAACGGCCTTTAAGTGCTTCGCGAAGAGTTTTTAAGGCTTTACTGATGTGTTTCTCGACCACTTTAACCGATACATTGAGTTCTTGCGCAATCTGCTTATAGGTCATTTCCTCATCGCGGCTGAGTCTGTAAACCAGCTTGCATTTCGGAGGAAGCTTATCGATGATATTTTGGATATGTTCTTCCAGTTCTTGAGCTGTCAGCGCCATAGCAGGATTATTAACTTTATCCTGCAAGCATGCATCAGGATTTTCAAGTTCATTGACGCGTAAGGTAGAAATTCTACGCTGTGAACGAATGTAATAGAGCGCTTCATTGATGGCCGCACGAATCAGGTATGCTTTAAGACTATTTTTAATATTCAGATCATTCCGCTTTTCCCATATGCTGATGAATAGATCTTGGGTTATGTCCTTGGCAGCTTCATGGTCATGCAGCATTCGATAGACTATTC
Source organism: Cyclobacteriaceae bacterium (assembly GCA_036788235.1). Taxonomy (GTDB): domain Bacteria; phylum Bacteroidota; class Bacteroidia; order Cytophagales; family Cyclobacteriaceae; genus JAFIEV01. The sequence goes on along the minus strand of DAIQNU010000188.1, from coordinate 1,659 downwards.
TGGTAACCATGGAACCATATTCCCGAAATATCTCCGTCATGGCTTGAGGATCTCCGGATTGGAGTAGTTTTATTAATAAATCATCTTTATCAACTAATTTTGACATGATTTTTAGATTTTTTAACCATTACATATTTGCGTTTTTAATACTTTTTGTAATTATTTTCTACACCGATCACACCCATTTTAGCATATTCTAATACATATCGTATTATTAACCAATTATTCATTATTTTAAATATAGTATTTTTCAATTTATTATAACTCGTTTTTTCTGAAAAAATATTTTTTAGTAAAATTTCAATTAGTTGCGCTCACCTAAATTCAGGAATGCTTGACAAGCTTTGATGGCATTAAATTCAAACTACAAGGTAGGGTTGTTGCTCGCTTTTGCATATAGGGATTACACCTACAAGTAGCTCGCAAATGCCTTTAAAGCGTATAGAATTTGTCTCCAAAGAATATGGAAGGATTAAGTACACCCTTACTAAAAAGGCAGGTTCTTCGCCCATTACAGAGTTGTATGCAAATGGCTCTTATGGCAGGGTCATACATCAACTATTCCAGGAAGATGCCTATACTTTATGGTATAGTCGCTTCCAATTGTATCAAAATATGCATTTGTCAATGGCCTCGAATCATGCTGTATTATCCTTAAACTTCGCTTTAGAAAATACCTTTCACTTTCACATAGATGAAATGAAAGGGCGCAGGTTATTAGAAGGGCAGTTTAATTTGGTGTTCATTCCTCATTTAAAATCTGCTTTCAATTTCAAAAAGAAAAAAGACTATCAGTTATTTGGTATACATTATACCAAGGACTATTTAAAACGCTGGGAAAACCAATTTCACTTTTTAAGCAAATTTTTATTACAGGTAGAAAAAAATATCCCTATTACGCTGACTCATAAGCATTATCGAAGTACGCCGAAGATGAAAGCCATACTTTGGGATATAATTCAATGCATGCAAAGTCTGGCCATTAAGAAAATAGGTTTAGAGGTCAAAGCATTGAAACTCCTGGAAGCCTCACTGGAACAAATGGAACTGAGTGTAAAGAGCGGAAGACTATCTGCAATTTCCTCTGAAGATATTTTCAAAATTCAGCAGGCAAAAAAGTATTTACTTGAACATTTGGAGCAGCCCATTACCCTAAAAAAATTAGCAAGGAAACTAGGCACGAATACATTTAAACTCAAGACAGGTTTCAAATCAATGTATAGTGTAAGTGTAATCGCTTATCTGCGAGAAGCTCGTATGCAGAAGGCCAGGAAACTACTGCTGGAAAGTCAGATGCCCATATACCTAATAGCTTTAGAAATTGGATATGCTAATTCAGCAAATTTTACCACCACTTTCAAAAAACGTTTCGGCTATTCTCCCAGATCATTACGAAACTAACCACTCAACACAATCAATACTTTTAGCAGTACAGTAATAGTGCCTCTTCTTATACATTCAAAAATACCTTTTGCAAAGGTTTCTATACCTCAATCAAAACACACCCACAGCTCTTTCTCTCGAAATTTATTCCCATCAATTAGACCCCTACATAACAAAAAAAAAGGAGGTGTAAATGATGCAATGAATTTCCCTAACAAGTAAAAAATTGCCTAAGAGGTAAGATTTTAAAGCTTCCCGGTTGGCTAAATAACTAGG
>DAIQNU010000187.1:0-7432 GCA_036788235.1 Cyclobacteriaceae bacterium | reverse complement strand
AATGCCTCTTCATCTGCTGCACGGTATATAGGGTTAGAAGTATATTCATGCCATGACACCAGCTTATTTTTGGCCATCGAAATTCTGCTCAACACACCATTTACTTTATACATCTGGTCATCAAGGTTCATTTCTTTAATAATACTGCGCAATAACGATTTGGAGTCATCGGTATCATAAATTGAGAAATTGGATGGATAACCAAGTCGGGTAGACTCTGCTCTTAGAATCCTTGCAAACACAGAGTGAAAAGTACCCATCCAGAGATTGCGGGCATCGGAGCCAACCACAGACTCAATACGGCTGCGCATTTCTCCGGCGGCTTTATTTGTAAAAGTAAGCGAAAGAATGTTAAATGGATCTACATTGTGTGTTTTCAAAAGGTGAGTGATGCGGTAAGTAAGCACCCTTGTTTTTCCGGAGCCTGCACCCGCTATAATCATACAAGGGCCATCAATATTTTCTACAGCTTCGCGCTGGGGTTCATTCAAATTGTCTAAGTAATCCATTATCTGCCTTTCTTTCGGCTGGCAATTTACAAAAGAAGTTGAAGCCTCCTCAAACAAATGCCATCCATTCTTGCATGATGATCATTAAATCTTTCCAATTCATAGGTTACAAATGGTAATTAATTTTTTTGTCTGCATGTAGGAAAATCGTCAGGGCAAAAGATTAGATTATCCTTAATAGAAAAGAAATAAGTGTAAAAATGTAGATAAACACGAGATTTGCCGTTTTACTAAGTCGAATACAGCCGTTTCAGCCTATGTAATATAGATCGGCATATTGCGCATTCAATAACATACTATATATCAAAGCCTTGTGTAGCTTTGCATACATCAAACGCTAGACCAGATGATCATTGTTGGCCAGGCTATGTTGTCGGACGATATAGCAGAAAATTATTTTGTTTGCAACCTTGAAAAATGTAAGGGCGCATGCTGTATTGAAGGCGATCTTGGAGCACCATTAGAAGAAAGTGAACTTGAAATAGTAGATAACATATATGAGCAAGTAAAACCATATATGAGCGAAGCCGGTAAAAAAGCGGTGGAAGAACAAGGCAAATATGTACTAGATGAAGATGGGGAGTTTTCGACTACCACTGTTAATGGTAAAGAATGTGCTTTTGCCATTTATGATGAAAAGGGAATTCTTAAATGTTCTATGGAGCAAGCTTACAACGATGGCAAAACAACCTTCAAGAAACCTATATCGTGCCATCTTTATCCAATCAGAATAACAAAATACGAACAATATGATGCCGTAAATTACGATCGCTGGAGTATTTGCAGTCCGGGATGTGCTCTAGGCCGGCAGCTCAACGTGCCATTATATGAATTTTTGAAAGAACCTCTCATCAGAAAATACGGACAAAAGTGGTACGATGAACTGGTTGAATCTGTAAAGTCGCACCACAATAATTTTAAGGCTGGAGCTATGTAAATCAGGCAAATTGCTTTACATCCTCAAGGCTGATTTCTGAACCGCTCATTATAACTAACCTTTCGGTAACATTGCGTAATTCGCGTATATTGCCAGACCATGACTGCTCTTGCAGATAACTTAGTGCTTCTACACTAATCGTATTTTTCTTTTTGCCGTATTCTTTGGCAAGCTCATCGAGAAAATAGTCAACCAGAATTGGAATGTCATCTTTACGCTCACTGAGCGATGGCACGTGAATCAGGATAACACCTATACGATGGTATAAATCCTCTCGGAATTTCTTTTCTTCTATTTCTGTTTTCAGATCTTTGTTAGTGGCCGCAATTACACGAACATCCGTTTTAATATCCTTATCGCCTCCAACACGAGTTATTCGGTTTTCTTGCAAAGCCCTCAATACCTTAGCTTGAGCAGAAAGACTCATATCACCAATTTCATCGAGAAAAAGTGTGCCACTGGCAGCCTGCTCAAACTTGCCAATTCGCTGTTTGACAGCAGATGTAAAAGACCCCTTCTCGTGCCCAAAAAGTTCACTTTCTATTAGTTCCGAAGGTATGGCTGCACAATTTACCTCAACCAAGGGGCCGCCTGCTCTATTACTTTTTTCATGTAACCACTTGGCAACAAGCTCTTTTCCCGTACCATTCTGACCAGTGATGAGTACCCGAGCCTCAGTAGGAGCTACTTTTTCAATCGTTTCCTTAACTTTGGCTATAGCTTCAGATTCACCAATTATGTCATAAGTTTTGGCAATTTTGCGGCGAAGTACCTTGGTTTCACTTACGAGATTTGATCGTTCCAATGCATTTTTTAAAGTGATAAGCAAGCGGTTTAAATCGGGCGGTTTGGGAATAAAATCATAGGCTCCTTTTTTTACTGCCTCCACGGCTGTTTCAATGGTGCCGTGTGCCGAAATCATGATAAAAGGTGTTTCTCTCCCCATCTCTATCACTTTCTCTAACAGTTCAATGCCATCGAGCTTTGGCATTTTTACATCACAAAGCACCAGATCATAAGACTCTGCCTCCATCTTTTGGAGACCTTCTTCACCATCTTTTGCTTCATCTACTTCATACTTTTCGTATTCCAGTATTTCTTTAAGTGTGGCCCTTATGGCCTTTTCATCATCTACAATTAGTATTCTTGCCATAATAACTTGTTAAAAAAAGATGCAGGCTTATAAGCCGGATTCTGTAATCCTGATACATCAGGACTCTTATCATTTATCTTGCCCATGTGTCACCACATGGATCATACGACCTACCCATTCTACTCTTCCTTGCGGAAATTGGACGAGCAACCCTCTTTCTGCCTTGCGGCAAAAAAGCAGAACCTATTTGGTCTTTCAACCCGTAAGGTTTACCATGCGTTTGGAATCACTCCCAAACCGGTGGGCTCTTACCCCGCCATTTCACCCTTACCACGCCACAACCGAAGCTGAGGTATGGCGGTATATTTTCTGTTGCACTTTCTGTTCCAGGCTTTCGCCAAGACCTTCCTGTTAGGAAGTACGGTGCTCTGTGTTGTCCGGACTTTCCTCATTTTGGCGAACCAAAACGCGATAAGACCACCTGCATCTAGACTTTGGTTTTTTTTACTTTTGCAAAAATAGCTCAAAAGCTTTGATATCCATGCCTAAGATGTTTATTAATAACTCATACCAGGCGATGTTTGCTAGTTGATAAACGGAATTTTTAATATAAACCTCCTGTCTTGGAAGAGATATCTATTAGACAACCTTTGAGAAAAAGTAACGGCTCATCATAGATTTTAGCCCTTCGAATGATCTGAGGGCATAATCTTTACAGCAAATCCGTTTAGGGAAAACCCCAATTCATTCTATCACTTTTATATTTTTGTTGATTTTCAATAAATCGGCTATCAACTCATCATTGCTTTGTGGGGCAATGTATATTTCTTCGTTGGCACGATATACAATAGTAAGACCTTTTCTGGCTAGTGCAGGTTTTATACCAGACCACATGGTTTTGCCTTTGGTAATTTGCTTTATGCTATTAATATCTATGCCCCCTTTTATAAATGCAGACTTGTAATGCAATGTGTGGCCAACAATAGTATAATAAGTATCAAAATAGATCCACAAAACGGGCAAACCTGGTAGGATTAAAAGTAAAACTACAAAGGGGTTTTCCATAAAAACCGATTGATCAAGCAAAAAAATCACAACAGGCAGTGCCATTATTCCTATGACGAGAAAAGTATAATATCCTCTTTTGTTGGCTTTATATTTTTTCATTTCTACTTATGTAATTCAAGGTGGGGAGTTTAATCTTGCAATTAAGGAACAATTTGATTGATTAGGATTTATCAGTATAGGATGATATTTATTAAAACAACCATTGATTTATATTTGTAAGCTTTTCAAATCATCAAGATGATACCAACAAATATAAGTTGTGTACATCAAAAATCTTCAACCCTCTCAAATTCACATAAAGCAAAAAGCCATAAAAAAGAAATGGCGCAAGAAGAGATATGTCTCAACTTACGCCAATTCCTTCATACAATTTACTTGCAATTAATCTTCATTGGCAGGCTTACCAATAGTTGCAAGTATACCGCCATCAACATACAATATATGTCCATTGACAAAGTCTGAGGCTTTTGAAGCCAAAAATATGGCTGCACCTGCAAGTTCTGATGGGTCTCCCCATTTGCCAGCCGGTGTTCTTGAAATAATAAATTCATTGAAGGGATGCCCGTCTACACGAATGGCTTTAGTCAGCTCGGTGGCAAAATACCCCGGGCCGATGCCATTTACTTGTATATTATGTTTGGCCCATTCGGTAGCCATGTTTTTGGTCAGCATTTTGAGTCCGCCTTTGGCCGCAGCATAAGCACCCACAGAAGACCTGCCCAGTTCGCTCATCATTGAGCAAATATTGATGATTTTCCCTCCTGATTTTCGGGCAATCATTCTACGTGCTACATGGCGCGATACGATGAATGGCCCGGTAAGGTCTACATCAATCACCTGCTGCCAGTCTTCTACAGGCATATCAAGTAAAGGCACTCGTTTAATAATGCCAGCATTGTTCACCAATATATCAATAGGGCCAACCTCGGCTTCAATTTTGTCAAGGTACTTAACTACCTCATCTTCTTTGGTGACATTAAACTGGTAAGCAGCAACGTCTATACCTATTGACTTATAATCAGCTTTGGCTTTTTCCAACTTCTCCAATGAAGTGCCGTTGATAACTATTTTTGCGCCCGCCTGCGCGAGTCCAGTGGCCATGGCAACACCAAGTCCTGCTGATCCTCCCGTCACAAAGGCAATTTTTCCTTTTAGATCGAATAATGATAAAGACATATCTTTTTTGATTATTTAAGTGTATCCATACTTACTGCGTCCATATCAGTAAATTCCATATTCTCACCGGCCATAGCCCAAATGAAAGAATAATTGCTGGTGCCTGCTCCGGAGTGAATGGACCAGTTGGGTGAAATTACTGCGTCTTCATTTTTCATGAATAAATGACGGGTTTCTTCCGGTTGCCCCATCAGATGGCATACGCGTTGGTTTTCTGGCAAGTCGAAGTAAAAATAAACTTCCATTCTACGGTCGTGAACGTGGGGAGGGAATGTATTCCAAATGCTACCACTTTTTAGCTCGGTAAAACCAAGTACTAGTTGACAACTTTTTATGCCCTTAAGGTGAATGTATTGGTATATGGTTCGCTGATTGCAGGTTTCCGGTGCTCCTAAATGTACAGGATTGGCTTCGGACTTTGATGCTTTGGCGGTAGGATATTGGGCATGTGCTGGTGCTGAGCAAATAAAAAACTTGGCCGGTTTGTCTTTATCAACGCTTTTAAAAACTACCTTTTTGGTACCCATTCCAATGTAAAGGCAGTCTTTGTTGGCGACATCCCATGATTTATCATCAACTTCGACTGTTCCTGCTCCTCCGGTATTGATCAAGCCTAATTCACGGCGACTCAAAAAAGTATCTTGCTTGGTGAAGTCAGTATAGGCTGGCAATTCGATGCCATAAGCTGTAGGTACTACGCCCAGAACGATCATTCGATCGTAGTGCGAATAGGTACCTTTGATCTGGCCTGGCACCATTAAGCTCTGAATTAAAAATTCTTCGCGAAGCTTTTTGGTATCAAATTGTTTGGCTTCGGTTGGGCTAATCGCATATCGGTTATCTAGTGTCATAAGTGTGCATTTATGTGAAAAATTAATAGCTCCGATCATTTAATTATCGGAGCATGTAATTCTGTTTAACAAATTAGGTGTGATCAAATCAAAAATGCAAACGTTTTCAGTATTAGTTCTCTACCTCTGGCTCAAGTTGCATTAAGAAGGCTTTTATGAAATCTTCCAGATCGCCATCGAGTACATTTTGTACATCTGTGCGCTCTACACCAGTGCGATTGTCTTTGATCAATTTATAAGGATGTAGCACATAATTTCTTATTTGCGAACCAAAGTCAACCCGCATTTTGCCACTTTCAACCTCAGCCTTTTTGGCATTGCGTTTATCAATTTCAATTTGATAAAGCTTCGATTTCAACATTTCAAGTGCCTTTTCGCGGTTTTGATGCTGCGAGCGAGCTTCCTGACATTCTACCACAAGTCCCGACGGAGCATGGCGCACCCGCACTGCGGTTTCGACCTTGTTTACGTTTTGACCTCCGGCACCACTGGCACGAAACGTATCCCAACTTAAATCTGCCGGATTTATTTCTATTTTGATTGTGTCGTCTACAACCGGATACACATAGATAGATGCAAAAGAAGTGTGCCTTCTTCCGCTTGAGTCGAAGGGTGAAATTCTGACCAATCGATGCACACCAATCTCAGCTTTAAGCATTCCGTAGGCGAATTGTCCTTCAAATTCCAAAGAGGCAGATTTGATACCAGCTGTTTCTCCGGGTTGGTAGCTGAGCTCCTTTACTTTATAGCCACTGCTTTCGCCGTACATAATGTACATCCGCATGAGCATTTCTGCCCAATCGTTGCTTTCGGTACCACCGGCTCCGGGATTAATTTCCATAATGGCACTGAGCTGGTCTTCTTCACCACTGAGCATTTTTTTAAACTCAAGGGTTTCCACGATTTTCAATGTGGCGGCAAATTCGCGATCCATTTCTTCATCGCTTACCTCATTGGCATCATAAAATTCATTGAGTGTTTCAAGGTCATTAAATGATTGCTCAATTTCAGCAAAAGCACTCGTCCAGGCTTTTAATGTCCTAATGGTTTTCATTACTTCCTGGGCTTCCTGGGCTTTGTCCCAAAAGCCTGGCTGTGCAGATATGAGTTCTGCTTCTTCTATTTCTGACTTTTTCTTATCGTAGTCAAAGGTACCTCCTCAAGGCACTAACGCGAGCCTTTAAATCTCTGAATTGTTCAGTAGTCATGTGCTGATTAAATTAGATTGAATTGCAAAAGTAGTGTAAAGTAGGCATAAGTCTTAAGTCATAAGATTTTTGTTGCTCAAGTATTTTGTCAATACTCTGTTTTTTTTGAAAACATCAACTTCTTTTCCTGCTCCGTCCGGCTAAGATTCATAAGCAAAATCTTCATTCGCCAAAGCATATACCAATTTATCAGACAACCACAAAATAAGCAGCTCCTTTTCGCTCACATGAAAAACTCTGCAAGTTTTATCCCCTGCTCACGGTTTGCATGGCCTTGTCCGTTTTCAATTTTGCTTAAAATTGCCTGTTCAGTGTTAAGGAATGCTGGAAATGTGGGTCTAGGGCAATTCCTTTTCTGAGTGGTTTTCTGCATACTATTCCTTAACAGTCCTATAGTACAGATTTCATAATTCTTTATGCTTTATTCATGTTATCATCGAGATAGAAGTCGTTAGCCATAATCCAGCGATTATAAACTAAATAATTAGGCATATGTTGAGAAGAGCACGAATCCTCATCAATCCATTTTTTTGACAATATGGACCGATCTTCACGACTGTTATGCAATCAAATCATATAAGTATAAAATG
>DAIQNU010000186.1:0-7494 GCA_036788235.1 Cyclobacteriaceae bacterium | reverse complement strand
AATATTGCTCAGGTTGTCGTAGTAGTCGAGCCGTTTAAATTGCATAGAAGAAAGTTGCCAACTAAGATATGGCGTAGCCAAACTGGCATGAAGCAATGGGTTGAGGTCATTGCCCAGCACCAGTATTTTATGACCTGCAATCTCAGGGTAAGGATTGTTTTGTTGATCAACTAAAATTCTGTCAAAATTTGTCAGCCTGTGCACACCAAACTTTTCGAACCTGTTGCCATAAAAGCTCATGAGGATGAGCAGCGCAAAAAGGGTAAAATAGATTTCTTGCCAAAGCCGCCGTCTGAAAAGCAGAAAATAGTGCGTAATAAAGAAAGCAGCCATAGGTATAAAAGCGATCAACGAAGCACCTGATTTTTCACTCCACAGCAGCCAGCCACCAATGGCAAAAAACAGGTACAAAAGCATGATTCCTTGCAATCTCGATTGGTAATTGATGTAAGAAGGTGTTTGTAATGTTTTGAGAATAGCTAACACCAGTATTATGGCGGGTATGGCAATCAAAGTTATGAGTGTGCCAAAATTGAGCATATGTTGGTAATCGAAGCGAAGGAGCGATTGAAAGAAACTAATGCTGAGCGATTCTGTATGACCTTTCCAATAATAAAATCCCCATAATATGATAAATGGAAAAGCAATGGAATAGATTAGTAAAAAATATCGTCGGCGAATGGTACTGGAATAAAAGATCAAAGACAAAACCATAGCAGGAATAAAAGCTATAAAGGGCAAATAGAACAGTGATGCCACACCCGTATACATACCTGCATTTATAATGTTGATGTCGTTTTTAAACCTGGCTTCAAGGTGTGCAAATACACTTCTTATCGAAAAAAGCAAAAAAGTAGTACCCATTAGCTGCGGCGAAAGACTCACTGTGTCGAAAGCCATAAATCCTAGCAAGGCATATATTAATGCGGGTACATACACATTTTCATTATAGGCCTTGAGTCTTAACAGAAAATAATTGAAATAACCACATTGGAATAAAAATAAAATGACTGCCAAGGTAGAGAAGGCCGCTGATGATCGTCCAAAAATAAAGTCTGCTAAACCATAAAAAAAAGCGGATAATGGCCCGGTACTGTCCAAAACTTCATGGTACAACAAGGCGCCATCGGCAACTTTTTCGCCAAGTATCATCCACTTAATCTCAGGCACCGTAATAATATTTTCGGATAGAAACAGCGGAAGGCGCAGTAATGCAACAATTATGAAAATAATTGCCAGCCTGTATGGATCATTTATTCTAAAATAAGTTAACAATAGTATATTTGTTGAGTGTTGAAGGTTTAGTGTGTAATATAGCCACCAAATTAATGTGAATTAAGCCGATTAATCAAAGGCTTTTAAATTTTTGAAGTGAATGGAAAGCAAAAGACAGATAAAAGTAGCAAGATTGATACAAAAAGAATTAGGTGAAATCTTCCAAAGGGATGCTAAAAGCATGTTTGTTGGTAAGATTATCACCGTTACCAGAGCCGCAGTTAGTCCAGATCTTGGTGTAGCAAAAGTTTGGCTAAGTTTTTTAAATTCTAATGATCATAAGGCATCACTTGAACAATTGGAGGTGCGCAAAAAAGAAATTCGCTTTATGCTCGGCAATAAGGTGAGCCAGCAACTGCGCAGAGTACCTGAGCTTATATTTGTACTTGACGATGGCGCAGAGTATGCATCTAAGATCAATGACATAATTAAAAATCTGGACATACCACCAGCTCCGGAAGATACTGATAAGGAAGAATAAACTGCAATATTTTGAATCTATCCTACTTTATTGCACGCCGCTACTTTCTCTCGAAGAAAAAGAAAAACTTCATCAACATCATCTCCATTATCTCGATGTTGGCCGTGGCAGTCGGCACTATGTCATTGGTCGTAGTCTTGTCGGTTTTTAATGGACTGGAAGATTTAATTCGTTCATTGCATAATTATTTCGATCCTGAATTGAAGATAGAGCCCGCCACAGGAAAATCTTTTGAGGTTGATGATGATTTTCTGCAAAGAATTCGCCAGGTCGAGGGCGTGGCCATTGTAACGCAGGTCATCGAAGACAATGCCTACATACAATATCGCAATGCCAAAACGTTGGTGAACCTCAAAGGGGTGGAGGATAATTTTATTGAGCATCGCCGACTCGATGAGCGTATTGTGCAGGGAGAATTGAAACTTAGAGAAGGCAACGTTGATTATGCTATTATCGGACGTGGAGTTCAATACGCCTTGAGTTTGATGAACCTCAACGAAATGCATTCAATTCAGGTGTACTACCCGAAGCGGGGGCGGGTATCCACGGCCAACATCGCTTCGAGTATCAACCGAATGAATATTATGCCATCGGGTGTTTTTGCCATTGAAAAGCAATATGATGGATCGTTTATTTTTGTGCCCTTAGAATTTGCCAAAGAACTGCTAGAATATGAAAACCGACGAACATCTTTGGAAATAAAAGTGGCTGATGGAAGCAGCATTACAGCCGTTCAAATTCGTCTTAAAGCAGCGCTTGGAAGCGAATTTTTGGTATTGAATAGTGATGAGCAGCATTCCAGCTTACTGAAAGCCATTAAAATTGAAAAGCTCTTTGTGTACATTACCTTTTCATTTATTCTTTTGGTGGCTTCTTTCAATATTTTTTTCTCACTCACCATGTTGGCCATTGACAAGAAAACCGACATTTCAGTTCTCTACGCACTGGGTGCCAGCAAGCGCCTGATTAAGCGGATTTTTTTGACAGAAGGCGCCATCATTTCATTTAGTGGAGCCTTGTTGGGACTTTATCTGGGGCTCATCATTTGCGTAGTTCAACAGCAATTTGGCATCGTGTCTATGGGTATGGAAACTTCCGTGCTCGAAAATTACCCGGTAAAAATGCAAACTGCTGATTTTGTATACACCGGCCTCACCATTATTGTCATAACCATGTTGGCATCCTATCGACCAGCCAGTATTGCTACCAGAATAGATATTAGAGGTGGGAATATTTAAGGTAAATTCAACGTTCATCATGGGTAGCTATTAGAGTTGAGATTGCCCTATTTTTTTAGACCTAGGGCGTTGCCCAAGGCTATTGATTTCGCACCTTTGGCGCTAGGTCTAAAATGTTTTCAATCCCAAATCCTAAATTCATCATGTGGCAATCTGATTCTTCATGAAAGGGTTGAGCGGTTTGCTGTAATTTTTAGACTTCGATCATAGGCTATGCCCAGCACCATGCCCAACACACTGGCTGCTAAACCTACCGGAACACTGAGCATATCAAGGTGAAGTACAAAATTAGAGACCAGCCATGCCAATATACCGGCAAACATAGACCACATAGCACCGGTCGGGTAATGTCGGCGAGAATAAAGCGCCAGCACTAGTGGAACCAAAAGCGATACCATTCCCAATATCGAAGACTCAGCTACCAGTGCGTAAATATTTCTTCGGCTCTGTGACATTATCAAAGCCAATACGGCGAATAAAACGACAGAAGATCGAAGTACCAGCAAAAAGGCTTTTTCGGAAATACGTTTGCCCAAAAAAGGCCTGATGACATTCTCCGATAATACACTGGCCGGAGCTAAGAGAGCACCACTGCATGTACTCAGAATGGCTGAAACCAATGCACCAAAAAAGATGGCCTGAACTGGAAGCGAAGTATGCGTCTGGATCATGGAGGGAATAATGGATTGCATGTCTTCATAGTTCTCGCCAGGCTGCAAAACTCTGGCCGAAAGAGCTATATACAAAGGCAGCATGCCAAAAATTAAATAAAGTAATCCACCTAAATACGTAGACCTGACGGCTGCTTTTTCGCTGCGGGCTGCATTGACACGCTGAAACACATCTTGCGATGAAAGCGATCCCAGGCCTATAATACTCCAGGCCACCAGCCACTCTGTTATAGATAAGGGCGTGGCTTCCGGCAAGAATCTAAAAAAACCGGCAGGAGCGCTTTCGAACACATTTTCTATACCTCCCGCTTTGGTGGTAACAACTATGGAAACCCACACCAAGCCGACAATGATCATGATGCTTTGTATGAAATCGGTGATGGAGATAGCCCACATACCACCTGTCATTGTGTATAATGTAACTACTACAGCGCTGATCATAATACCTGTACTCACTGGAAGCCCTGCAATAGAATGCAACAATATGCCCAGAGCGACAAACTGCGCAGCAACCCAGCCCAAAAAAGTCAGAATCATGAAAATGGAAGACCATAACTCCACTTTTGGCCCGTATTTTATTCTGAAGAGATCGTTAATGGTTAATAAATTGAGCCTGTACAATTTTCGGGCAAAAAAGGCCGCAAAAAGTATCAAACACAAAGCAGCGCCAAACGGATCTTCAATAACGCCAATCAAACCATGTTGGGCAAACTCACTCGTAGCACCAAGTATGGTTTCTGAGCCAAACCAAAGTGCAAAAAGTGCCGTGGCATTGAAAAGCATGGGTAAGCGTCTACCAGCATTGATAAAATCAGCTGAATTTTTTACCAGGCGAACCGTGAGCAAGCCGGCAGCAAGATTCAGCGTGATATAGAGTAGTATTAGGCTAAGCAGCAAGTTTCAAACGATTAGAATTTCAAGCTAAGGTTGATGGTTAAGGTGCACCTTTCAAATCGAGTTTATGTAATGCGCTACGCATTTTTCGCATAAATTCATCGCCCGGGTCAACTTTGAATGTCAGGTAATCAGGATCAGTTTCTTTCCAGAGTTCATGGTTGCGGAATCGCTGGTATTCATGATGGCCAATCAAGTATTCTATAGGATGTTTTTTGTGCAAATCTTTAACGAGTGCAATATTAGAAGCCAATTGCGCATCAGTAAGAGGGAAATCTTTGCCATCACCAATGTTTTCAATACCTATAGCGCAATAATTCAATCCTATACAGTGGCGTGCTAAGACCGTATCGGGCAGCATACGATAAATCGTACCATCTCTATCTACTACAAAATGTGCAGATACATTGAGCCTGCTGGCACCCAACAAAGGTGCTCGGGATTCTGGTAATGTAGATTTTTCAAAGGCTTTGATTGTCCCTTCCAAGGTTGGTATGGCAGTCCAGTGTACAACGACCATTGATGGTTTTATATAAGGATGATCCTGCTCGATTCCATGTCTTTCTTTCAGATATTGAATTGAAAGTTCCTTTCTTTCCTCATCAAATTCGATGGGCATATCAACAATTTTTATTTGATTACAAGACATTATTAAAGAAAGAGCCATTGCAGGCACTACATTTAAAGTTCTCAGTTTCCGCTTCATATACAGTTTTAGTTATGCCAATCCCTTATTTGTTCAAGTATAATAGTAAATTTGCAATTTTTGAGCAATTAGTGTTTTTAATGATGTTTAATTGTCATAAAAGCAGGATCTTTCGAAGAACAATTATTTTTTTAAAACCCAAAATGTAAAACAATGAAGACTATTTTAGTAATGACCGCCATCATGTGCTGCGTATTTATGTCATGTCAACAAAAGCCTGACCAACAAAACCAGCACGATCATCACAACCATGACCACCACGCTATGGAAGCTCAAAAACCTGAAAAGGTATTGCGTCATGTTGTACTATTTAAATTCAAAGATGAGAGTTCGGCAGAGGACATCGCACAAATAGAAAAGGAATTTGAGGCTTTGCCTTCAAAGATTGATGCAATAGTTGATTTTGAATGGGGTACCAACAATAGCCCTGAAGGCTTAGCTGACGGTTTTACACATTGCTTCTTGGTGACCTTTGCAGATGAAAAAGGCAGAGAGACTTACTTGCCACATCCCGACCATGAGGCATTTGTAGAGATAGCCCGCCCGCACTTTGATAAAGTACTCGTGGTTGATTATTGGACAGGGAACTAACAAGTCTTTTATATTGCCATCAAAAAAAATTGAAGTTTGAATTATGTGCTGATTTGCACCTTATGCACATCAGGTATGATAATTTATGGTATTGCAGTTGATTCCAACGGGTCAACCGCCGTACTTTGAATAGTTTTTAATGCGATTAAGCCATTTTGACTTGAGTCAACCCAGCCAACAAATGGGACTGACGTGGCGAAGCTTTGTTCACGCGACGCTGGAGTTTTTCTCGCTACGGCGCTGATTCTCTCGCAACGCCGCAAAGACGGAGAGAACAGCAATTTGATTGCTAAAGAATAAAACCTTAGCGTCTTAGCGTCTCCGCGAGACATAAAATAAATAATATTATGATTGAAAATGAGCTTGCAAGTGTTGTGCTTGATACTTGTTTTCACATCCACAAGACTACTGGCCCGGGTTTATTGGAAAGTGTATATGAGGAAATACTATCCTATGAACTCGCAAAAAAAGGGTTTAAAGTAGAAAGACAAAAATTAATCCCAATAAGCTGGGACAATTTGATTCTTCCCAAGGCTTTTTTTGCAGATTTAATTATAAATGATTTACTTATTTTGGAATTAAAATCTGTTGAAAAGTTCAGGATGTACATTACAAACAATTGCTTACCTATTTGAAATTGACAAATCCAAAACTCGGCCTGCTCATAAACTTCAATGAGCCTTTACTGAAAAATGGTATAAAAAGAGTAGTAAACGGTTTATAGCTTTTATCTCTCGCAAGTCCGTAGTTTTTCATGCAACTCCGTAAAGGCGCAGAGAGATGGAGAATGGCAGGTGATTTCTATATAAGTACTCTTAGCGTCTTAGCGCCTCCGCGAGATATTCTCTCGCAACGCCGCAAAGGCGCAGAGAAGAAAGGCTCGAATTTGAAATCAAGAAATCAGCGTTGAAGAAACTAGTCGGTTATTTTGTTAGTCAAAGTCGAAAGGATTCAAACCACTTTGCGTCTTAGCGCCTCTGTGAGATATTAAAATGCCTAATACGAAGATTTCATTTCATTTAATACTGGCTTTGATAATAGCCACAGCCTTATACCTTGTTGCCTGAAAAAATGGAAACATTCTAACTTATGACTCTTGTAATTATATAGGGGCAGCACAAAACTACGCTGAAAAAGGCGAGCTGCTAACTTTAAATGGCGAAACTTTAATATTCTGGCCACCTTTATATCCGCTGATTTTGTCCTTGTCTTATCCATATATTCAGCAGTTTGTCAAAATCTTTAACCTGCTGTGCTTATTGGGCATTATTACCTGTTGGTGGGAGTTATCGAAGGTATATTTTAAAACTATTGCGGGCAAAGCATTTATCCTTTTGCTTGCCGGTTCCACCCTCTTGCTCATGGACGCCGTTTTCGTATTGACCGAGTTATTCTTTATTCTACTTTTTTCGGTATACATTTTACTAATGGACAGGTACCTCCGTGCAGATCAAAAACGCTATCTGATAGCAGCAACTTTTATGGCCTTTCTCATGTTGCTTCAGCGCAATGCCGGAATATTTGTATTTACATTTTTTAATATCGGGCTTTTTCTGTTCAGCAAAGGCAATTATTTGACCAAGGGCAAAACTATAGGATCGCACTATATGTTGGGCATGAGTGGAATTATGACATGGA
>DAIQNU010000185.1:0-7500 GCA_036788235.1 Cyclobacteriaceae bacterium | reverse complement strand
TCCAAGTGCAGCGGGAAGTTCAGAAATTCATCTAAACTCTTTTACTATGTACACAAAAATAACAAAAAAACTAATGTTTGCATCAAGGCAAATGATTTATGTAATTATCCTGCAAATACTTGCTATGGAGTTGATCTTTGCTTCAACTATCCATAGCCAAAGTATTAACCAGACAAAAGTAAGTGTAAGCTTTAAAAAGGCAGGGTTGGCAGAGGTTTTCTCTGAGATCGAACAAAAAACAGACTTTGTTTTCATTTACAATAGTATGGTTATTGACGGGCGTACCACTATATCACTTTCAAGAAAAGACATTTCGCTTGCCGAATTGCTAGCAAAAGTATCTGAAAAAACAAGCCTTTCTTTTCGACAAATCAATTACAATATTTATGTAAGTAAGTTGGAAGCTGAAGATTTATCAGGGAGGCAGCAAAAAAAAGAGGCTGAAGTTATTGTGTCTGGCAATGTCATGGATGCGGAAAGTAATGCCCCGCTGGTAGGTGTAACTATTCTGATTAAAGGAGAAAATAGAGGTACGACCAGCGATGTGGAAGGAAATTTTAGCCTACAGGTAGCTGATTATAATACCCCACTCATCTTTAATTATATTGGATATGTCAGTAAGGAAATTATTCCTACCAATTCCAATTTCATGAATGTTTCTCTAGAAGTCGATACAAGGCAATTGAGCGAAATTGTGGTCACTGCTTTAGGCATTGAGAAAGACAAAAGCACCTTAGTTTCTGCAGTACAGGAAGTCAAGGGTGAAGCGTTAACAGAAGCCAGAGAAACTAACTTAATCAATAATTTGTCTGGTAGGGTTGCTGGTTTGGATATACAGAGATCATCAGCTGGTCTTTCAGGCTCAGTTAGGGCTGTACTAAGAGGGGAGTCCTCATTGAACATAAATAAAAATCAGCCTTTATTTGTTGTAAATGGTGTTCCCATCAACAATGAAATTACGCCAAGTGGATCTGGACATTACGGAGGCAGCGATCTTACGGTAGATTATGGAAATGGTGCTTCTGAAATCAATCCAGATGACGTAGAGTCAATAACAGTACTTAAAGGCCCAAGCGCTGCTGCTTTGTATGGATCAAGGGCTGCGAATGGTGTCATAATGATTAAAACCAAATCTGGAAAGGATAGCAAAGGTTTAGGTGTATCAGTAAATACCAATACAGTATTTGACAATGTTCTTCGACTGCCCGACTATCAAAATGTATATGGAGCTGGTGGCGTTGCTATGAATGACTATTACTCATACGGACCAAGTGCTGATGGCGCAAGTACAGCTAATACAGGGCACAACTGGGGCCCTAAATTTAATGGACAACAATTTGTTCAATACGGTTCCCCTATAGATGAAAGTGGAAACAGAATTCCTATTGATTGGAAAGCGTATCCTAACAATGTGAGGGATTTTTTCGAAACAGGAGTCACATTAAATAACAATGTCTCTGTACAAGGTGCAAACGATAAGGGGCATTTCAGGGTATCTTATACCAATCTTGACCAAACTGGCATATTTCCTAACACAGAATTAAAGCGGAACTCCTTTTCAGTGAACACTGGTTATAATCTAACGCGCAAAATTAATATCTCAACCAACTTAAATTATGTAAAAAGTACCAGTGACAACCTACCCAATTCGGGCTATGGAGCTGCCGCACCTATGTATGCATTTATTTGGTTTGAGAGAAATGCAGATATGAACTGGTTGAGAGATTACTGGACTCCAGGCAAAGAAGGTCTACAACAGAACTACTTTCATACCTGGGCAGACAACCCTTACTTTGTAGCTTACGAGCACATAAATACTTTTAACAAAGATCGTATTTATGGCAATATTTCTCTGAACTACCAAATCACAGATGAATTGCAACTGATGGTAAGGTCAGGCACGGATTTTTCGAATGAAACCAGAACTTTTAAGAGACCTTACAGCACCGTAGGATTACCAAGAGGTAGGTACAAAACACAGGATGTGTATTTCAATGAAATCAACTCAGATTTTCTCTTGTCCTATACCAAAATGCTCAATCAAGATTGGAATTTGCATTTGTCGGCAGGTGGAAACCGAATGACACAAGTGTTTAGAAATAATGAAAATGATGCTAGAGAATTGACGATTCCTGGGGTCTACAATATGGGCAATGCATCAGGCTTACCCATAATTAGGGAATTTAATGCCGAAAAGCATATCAACAGCTTGTATGGGTTAGGAGAAATTTCATTTAGGGAAAGTATATATCTAAATTTTACTGGTAGAAACGACTGGTCAAGCACTTTGCCACTTTCTAACAATTCCTACTTCTACCCTTCTGTAGGGTTAAGTACCGTATTGAGTAATTTACTTTCAATTTCACCTGATGCTAAACTTTCCTATGCCAAAATCAGGGCATCGTGGGCGCAGGTAGGAAATGATACGGATCCATATAGGCTTAATCGTAATTATAATTATGGTACCCTTACCCGATCGGTGACAAACCAAAGTACCATCCCCAATGCGGATTTAAAACCAGAAATTGCTACTTCTTATGAGCTTGGTTTTGATATTCGATTTTTTGGAAGCCGGTTAGGTTTAGATTTTACCTATTATAATATGAGTAGCCGCAATCAGATTATCAGTGTTCCCATACCTATTACAACAGGATTTACTTCTAAAGTTCTAAATGCTGGTGAAATTAGGAACCAAGGCATTGAGTTGGTTTTGAATGCGGTACCAATTAAAACCAAGGATTTTTCCTGGGAAGTGCTTGTGAATTTTTCCAGAAACAGAAACATGGTTGTTGAGTTGAGTGAGGGAATTGACAATTACATTGTTGCAAGTACCGCAATGGGAACTGTGGAAGCTAGAAAAGGCGGCAGAATGGGCGATATCTACGGACAAAAATTAGAAAGAAGCCCGGATGGTGAAGTCGTTTATCGCAATGGTATACCTCAATTATCACCAACTATTCAAAAACTTGGCAATTATAATCCAGATTGGATGGGAGGTGTGTATAACACATTTAAATTTAAAAACCTTTATCTGGGTGTACTTTTCGACACAAAACAAGGCGGCAAGATTGTATCACTTACACATGGTGCGGGTTCTGAAAGTGGAATACTACCTCATACAGTACCTGGTCGTGAGACAGGTATAGTTGGTGATGGTGTTGTTGTAAACAATGATGGTACCTACAGCCCAAATACGGTAAACATTCCGGCACCCAATTATTATAGGAGTAAATATCACCGCAATGTGACTGAATCACACACCTTTGATGCTTCCTTTGTCAAACTTAGGGAAGTCAAACTTGGATACAATCTTCCAAAGAGTCTATTGTCTCATACTCCTTTCGGAACTGCAAGCATCTCGGTGGTAGGTAGAAATCTGCTACTATGGGCAAAGGCACCGCATATTGATCCTGAAACTACGACCATTACTGGAGCTACCGTAATACCTGGGTTTGAGTTCACACAATTACCTTCAACCCGAAGCATAGGTTTTAACATCAATTTTACACTTTAATCTGTAATACAATGAAAGCAATAAAAATTCTATCATTATCTATAGCAATTATATTTACAGGAGCATGTACAAGAGATTTCGAAGACCTGCAAAAAAATCCTAATCTACCAGAAAATGTGAATCCCGGACTTTTACTCCCTTCAGTGATTTTACCGGCAGTAAATGCATCTATCAACAATGGCAGAAGTCTAACCAATGAAATGATGCAGTATACAGCTAGTAACAATTCCTTTACAGAAGTCCAGCGATTTATATTCACCTTAGGAAATTCCAATTCGGTTTGGAACAGCTACTACGGAAGAATGCAAGACATACAGGATATAATTTCGCTATCTGAGCAATTGGAAAACCCTAATTACAAGGCAGTTGGAATGATTATGAGAGCTTGGATGTTCTCAATTCTTACAGATGTTTTCACTGATATTCCTTACTCAGAAGCAGGTAAAGCTATAAGCAATTCCAATTTTACACCAGTTTACGATTCGCAACAGTTGATATATGAAGACCTACTGTTAGAATTAAAAACGGCCAATGATATGCTGGTGCCTGCATTAGGTTTGAGTTTTGGTGGCGATATTCTATTTAATGGGGATGTAATGCGATGGAAAAAATTTGCTAATTCTTTACGGTTAAGATTATTGATGAGGGTTTCGAATAAAGTTGAGGAATTTGCCTCAACTGAAATAAAAGAAATGTACGATAATCCTCAGAAATACCCCTTGTTTGTGAGTAATCAAGATCATGCTGTTTATCAATATTCCGGTTTATTGCCAGATGTCTTTCCACCTTATACCGAACGTGAGTTTGATTTTAATAATTCTGTCTCTAGTGAATTTATTATCCAAACACTCAAGGAATTAGACGACCCTAGATTATCAATCTTTTTTGAACCAACTAAAAATTCTGTATTGGCCGGAACACCTGAATACGTTGGATTACCAAGCGGAATACCAGCAGGAGATGCCTTTGAATTTAATGGAGGTCGCGATGGACAATCATTAGTAAATAACAGTAGGTTTCTCAATAATGCACGTCAAAAGGGAATCATACTAAGTTATGCTGAAGTACAATTTTTGCTGACTGAAGCAGCCATGAGGGACTTCATTCCTGCGAATCCTGAAGATTATTATGAAGCTGGGATTCAAGCATCTATGGCATATTGGGAGGCCGAGATACCAGATAATTATTTGCAACAGGAAAAAGTGCTTTGGGATGGAAGCTATGAGAAATTGTTTCTTCAAAAATATCTTTCCTTGTTTTATGCTGGTTTGGAAGCATGGTTTGAATATCGGCGAACTGGATATCCTCAAATTATTCCTGGCCCTGCCAATGTAAATGATGGCATAGTTCCTTCCAGACTATTGTACCCTACCATTGAACAGTCTTTGAACCTAGTAAATTACCAACAGGCGGTTCAAAGAATCGGTGGCGACAACATTAACAGCAAAGGCTGGTGGGATTCTTTTTAAATCAATTATTGAGTCTAAAATAATTTTTAACTACATCCGGAAGTCAAATTCCGGATGTATAATCCTTTTGAACAAATGAATAAATTCCTGATATATTCAGCATTGTTGATATTGGCGATCCTTGCTGGATCTAATTTTATCCATGCTAAATCTCAACAAACTAGTAATGAGTCGCCCCATTCGTTACTAAAAGAATGGAAAGTTAAAGAGCTGTTGCCAGGTGGTAGATTTGATGCCATCGCCTATGTTGAAAACGAAACCTTGGTTATGGGCTCTCGGGGTAAAAACCCTGGATATATTTTTATCAGTAAAGACTTAGGGTTAAGTTGGGAGCAGATTGGAAAGGTCACAGAGGATGAAATTACCTGCCTTGATAATGGAGGTGCCGGCTTGGTATACATGCTCACCGGAAAGTCAAATTTTTACCGATCAGAAGATTATGGACTTACCTGGAAATGGCTAAGTAAGCTTTCAAATAATGAGAATAAGGAAGGATATACACTTACCTATGGAATAATGGTGACAGATCATGGAACCGTACTGGTAAGCGATACGGAATCAAGCGGAGGTCATATATACCGATCCACAGATCGTGGCAATTCTTGGCAGGACCTAGGAGTAATTTCCCCCCGAGCTTTGTACCGATTTGAGCGCACTGGTAATGGAATATTGGTAAATGGCTGGCATGGAAGTATGTACCGCAGCCAAGATGATGGTAAAACCTGGCATGAAACTCAAAAAATAGCTGGAAGTCCTTTATATGCAACAGAATACCTTGGTGCTCATGTAACCTTACAGGCCTCTGAGGATGGGCATATTTATCGAAGCCAAAATTATGGTGAAACCTGGCAAGATTTGGGTAAAATTTCGGAAGCAGCGGATGATTTTGTCAAACTGGGAACAGGAGCTATACTGCTTACAACCTATAAAGAAGGCAAAAACCTATATATAAGTTCTGATTATGGCAAGACTTGGGAAAATATAGGCCCACTGAATACTGGTGCAAAGGATGATTGGTTTGACCATGTTATTTATGTAGATCTTGAGGATAAAGTAGTCATGGTAGGGGGTTCTAATAAAGGTTTTGCGATCCGGGCTGAAATAAATCGGGATGAATTGTATGCTGAAGTCAATAAAAATGCTGGTAAAAATAAAATTCCAGATGAACTGACTCAAGATATTAGCAGTCAGGTAACAGGAAAGCTCATTGATTTTAAAGAAATCAATGAGCCTGAGGACATTTTGATGCATAGAAACTTTGCCTTTATACCTTGTCGTGATGGTAATAATGTGAGTATTATAGATGTTAACAACCCTGAAAATCCCAAGCTAGCGTTTTCATTGCGTCATCCAGAACTATTAGATGCTTTTAGTGTCAGTATTGAGGGAAATTTTATGTATGCGGTTTCCATGAGCAATCAAAAACTAATTATCGCAGACATCAGCAATCCTTATCAACCCAAAGTGGTAAAAACCTTGCAAATAGGTGGAGAAGGGTCTTATAATCCATTGTATGACTCATACCATACCAGACTTAGGAAAGTATTCGTGAAAGATGGTATTGCCTATGTAACCCATAGTAATGAAGCTCGATTATATTTGGTAGATGTTCATGAACCGACCAATCCAAAAATTTTAAGTTATTTGGATACAAAGGACGGGGGTTTTGCCGTATTTGTTGAAGGGAATTACGCTTATTTAGGAGGGTGTTTCCCAGGTGCTTCAGTCATTGTAGTTGATATCAGCGATAAGAAAGCTCCCAGCATTGTAAAGAGTATTTATGACGACCAGAATATGCAGTGTACATGTGACTTTAAA
This sequence comes from Cyclobacteriaceae bacterium, assembly GCA_036788235.1. Taxonomy (GTDB): domain Bacteria; phylum Bacteroidota; class Bacteroidia; order Cytophagales; family Cyclobacteriaceae; genus JAFIEV01. The sequence continues at coordinate 699 of DAIQNU010000185.1, read as the reverse complement.
ATACATGAAAACTATCTATATGCCACTGGATATACAAACAGTACATATTTAGTGTTTGACATTTCGAAACCCGAAGAGATAAAATTATCCACGATTTTTAAACATCCACATATGAAAGGTCCTGGGAGGCTTGCCATACATGGTCATACTGCTTATGTCATTAATTCAAGCAATGACTCTGTTGCTGCCATTGATATAAGCCAACCGGAAAAGCCAAAGCTACAATACTTTTTTACAGACAGGCTTATTCAAAAAACCTACGGTGTAGCAACTGATGATAAGTATTTATACTTAGCTGGAAGAGATGCTAAGAGCTTCGTAGTAGTAGAACTTTAGTAAGGACAAAAGTGATCTGGCAATGGTTAGTTCGAAATTTACTTGTAAGCGTAACCCAATTTATTATTAATGAATTTGGGTAAAATAAACTTTATGGTAGAGTGTAAATTGAGTATGCCATTGCTCCAAACTGCCATCTAAATTGGGGCATTAAACATCGAAATAAATATTCGGATAGTGGTATAAGAATAAGACCTTACTATTAAACTCTAACGATTTGTATATTGTCACGAAGGAAGATTTGAAGTGCAAGGCTTAATTTCTGCAAAAATGTAAAAATAGGACTGACGATGATGATAGCACGTCAGTCCTTTTGTGTGTCAGGCATGGTCATATGCTATAGGGTGAAAGTCCCGAACGAGA
>DAIQNU010000184.1:0-7543 GCA_036788235.1 Cyclobacteriaceae bacterium | reverse complement strand
AGACTTCTTCCAAGATCTCATCTGATATGTCATCTAAACTTGAAAAACGATTGTCTTCAGCCAAAAAGCGTTCGAAAGCTGCATCGTTTGGTGCAAATACAGTGAAGGGACCTTCTCCTTCCAAAGCAGTAAGGATTTCTGGAAACTTGGTCAATGCGGCAACTAACGTAGAAAAATCATCACTACCTGTAGCTATTTCTACAATACTAGGTAATTCAACTTCTGTTGGTATAAGCACTGCATCAATAATGTGAACATAACCATTGGTTCCTTCTAAGTTTGCAGTTGTTACCGAGGCTACATCGTTGATTCTCACCATGCCACTTGAAACTTCCAATGTCAACGGGAAATCTGTAAGAAGTGTGGCCAGCATACCACTGTTTAGCTGAGCAGATGAAAGTCTTTGTCCTACTACGTGATGTTGCAGAACCCTGGCAAGCTCAGTTGGGTTGGCTACCAAATCGTCGAATGCGCCAGCTGGCAATGCATTAAAGGCAGCATTGGTCGGTGCGAAAATTGTAAATGGCCCTGTGCCAGATAATGTGTTTCCTAAGTTAGCTGCATTTACAGCAGTTAGCAAAGTCGCTAACTCAGGCCTTTCACTGATAATGTCTACTACTGTTTTATTTTCGACCATCGGGCCACCATTGTCATCTTCGCCACATCCCGTGACAAAGAAGGATACTGCTACCATTGTAATGGCAACCAGTAGAGAGTTTAATTTTAATAAGTGTTTCATGATATATTTTGTTTTAGTTAGGTTTTGCGTATTAAACACGCACCAAAAACAAATGGAATTATTAACACCCTCTGCGGTCATTTTTAGGGTATGAACTGTCGTATTTTTGTAATGGACTGTAGAAGCTTGGTGATGTAAGACTGACGAGATATGGCTGTTTAAGAAGGGGATTTTGGGAATGGGAAGGCTCATGCTTTACTGACTGGCTTCATTTACCCACCTTTTGGTGGTGTTTTCATCAACAACCACTCCGAAATAACCTTTAAACTTGGCAATTAATAAAAATTCATCATCCATTTAAGAAAAATAGTTCTATCAGTATCTATGAATGATGATTAAAAAGTTGTACACAGTAAAATAAAATTCTTGACGTCTTCAAATCAAATAGTGAAGTCACTTCTTTGGAAGCTTATTGGTGAAAACACCAACAAGGGGGTTGTTACACCTGTCCGCCTTTGGCGGAAACGAGGACTATGTGGGGTATTAAATAATGCTAGGCTATTGTTGCTCTATTCTCGCATAAAATAGCTCTGCCAAATATTTTTTTGACTTAGTGCTTTCAACTTTGAATGCCACCATGGTTAGGACATAAGCAAAAAACAACATGCTAAATGGGACTAAAGTCCAAGGTTCAAAAGACCCCAAGTGAATGGTTGAAAAAATTGCTGCGATAGATGCTAAGCAAACACCACCAAACCATATGCTTAGAAAAACTAATACAAATGAATGCAATCTCATTTTTACATGAATTATGCTACCAGAACAATCTTCTTCAATAATTCCTGAGATTGATGGTAGAAATGAATTTCTATAGCCTATTATTCTTGAGATGTTGAAAGAAGATTCTAAAACCACTCCTTCGTATGGTTTATAATTTTTTGATCCAAACAAACCTACTAATCGAAATGTCTTTTTTGGTTCAACTTGTTCTCAAATACTAGAGATTACTTCACTAGGATTAAGTTTAGTTTTGTAGGTGATATTCTCTATTGGTAAAAACCTCATACCGCCGAGCTCATATTGGGAATTACCACAGTAAAAGTCGTTCCTTTCCCCGGGGCTGATTTGACCTTTATTTTACCACCAAGCTTTTCTACTGTTTCTTTTACTATATACAAACCCAGGCCACTGCCTGTGCTCATAAAACTAGCGCGGTAAAACATCTCAAATATCCGGTTGATGTGCTTTTCGTCAATGCCCACACCATTGTCAGAAATCTCAAATGTTGCCAGACTTGAGTTTACTTCTATAGCAATGTCAATCCAACAATTATTGGAGTGTGTGTTTCTGTATTTGAAGCTATTGGTAATCAGATTGTTCAAAACGACAAGTAAGCGATATTTATCAGTGCAAAGCGTCGCACTCTCTTCAATATGAACTTTGGTTTCAACTTTAGAAAATTCTTCGGAGTAGTTAAGCCCGCCGATTATATGATCTATCACATCCTTTATGTCGATTTTGCTGACATTGAGTTCCTGCCGGGAATTGCGCGAAAGGTTTATGATTTCGTTGATAAAGGCATCGAGCTTTTTGACACTTTTTTCTTGCATGTCAATGTATTCAAAAACCTTTTGGTTGTCTTTTTCTATTTTGATCAGGTTTATGAGTCCCAAAATGCTGGTAAGTGGTGCTCGCAAATCATGCGAAACACGATACACAAAACTATCGAGCTCTGCGTTTACCTTTTTCAGGTCTTTATTTCGCTCTATTAGTTTTAGTTCCGATCGCTTTATTTCGCTGATATCATTTACATTGACAGAGACACCTTTTATTTTTCCAATTTCTTTTATCGGAAACACTTTCACTTCATATATATAAGACTCTCCTTCAGGTGCCTGATCTATATACAATCCAACTTGCCCGTTCAAAGCCTTGTCGTAGCGTTCTTTCCAAATGTCGCTTTGGTTGCCATGGTATGGTAGCACTATTTCTCTGAGTCGTGGCCGGCGATTAAAACTTTTTTCAATGCGATTGGCATATTCGGCATTAAACTCAATAAGCTCATAGCGGCTGTTAACCAACCACGTAACTGAATCTGAATGATCGAGTATGGCTCTGAGATTAGATTCCTTATCGATAATTTCTACAATGCGCTCTGCAACTTTTAGTTCAAGGTTTTTATTGAGGTCTTTGAGATCCGAAAGATTTTCTTTAAAGTCGCGTTGCAAAACATGCAAAGCCTGAAACACATTGTAATAGGCATCGTCAGATGTAATGGCATCGAGGTCAGGTTGGTAATCATCACTCCAGCCTATTTTACTGATTGTTTGCATTAGTTGGCCAATGCGTTCCTGATGGTAATTAGATGAACCCGATAGGTAATTGTCTTTTTTATCCTCTAAAAGGTTGTTTACAGCCTCCGAATTTTTATCATGCAACTTAAGAATGATGTCTTCCAGAGCCATAAATGAACTATCCATCCGCTTGGGAATTGGAATGGATTTTTTATTGGCCATGGCAAAGAGTTCAAAAGCCATTTTTTGAATCCCTTTTAGAACTATATATGTTTTGATTAAATAATTTTGACTTTTTTGGGCAACATCTTTGACCACTTTTCTGGCTTTAATAGGCACCCAGTCTGCTGAAGTCAAGTCCCAAATGAGGTACCACTGCCTATCAGAATTTCTTCGCAAAAAGTTATAAAGATTACTACTGGCAGCTTTAACATCTTCATAGGTCGGGAAACCCTGCGAAACTATGAGTATAATATCTGAATTAACAAGGAAATAATGACTTTCGTATTTGTAATCTGGCGACAGATAGTTAAGCTCTTTCATGGGTTGAATAGGCAATATTTTTTTACCTACCTTAACCTTTTGGCTTAGATACCACGCTTTTTTATGTTGTAAGTCTGTTATTTCAGAATTCAATCGTTACCTTTATTTTCGACTTTATCAAAATTTATCCCAATATTGATAAAAATACTTTGTTTTAAAAATTTCTATAAATAACCTTTGTTTTTATTTTTTTGGGTAGACATTTACGCCGGAAGTTTAATCAATTTACCATTGTATTTACATTAATTACATTTTTTCATTTTCATCATACTTTGTAATGAACTCTGAGATTTGCTCCACATCCAATTGCTTGGCAATTACTTTTCTTTCTTTATTCAAAATAAAAAGCTTAGGCGTTGTATCTATATTGTATTCTGCCCTGAAATTATTTCTTAAAAAAGGATCTGCCAGATTGGTCCAACTCAGTTTATTTTCATCTACAAATTTTTTCCATTTTTTCTGATCGGTCACGGTGCATACGGCTACAACTTCGACGTTCTTGTCCTTCAATTCGTTAATATACAATTCGTGTAAGACAGGCGTTTTCTTTTTGCAATATCCGCAATCGGGATCATAAAAATACAAGGCAATATAAGATGCTTTTAATGACTGTACGTTGACTTGGCGCCCTAGTGTATCTATTAGGTTTAGATTTGGCGCTTTGCTGCCAATTAGAGTGGGTTTAAGCTCATTTATTTTTTTGGCAATCTTATTAACAAGATCTTCATCGGCCCAGTAGGCATCACCATTGAGATAATATTTCTCAGCAATTTTAACAAATACACCATCCATACCCATGATATTGGAGGTTTCATATTTGTTAGTAATACTGACTACACAATATCTAAAAACCTCTTTATTCGCCTTAGCTTTTTCAATAATATGAATGGCTGAAACTGCAATAGAATCAGGGTGCGAAGGTGTTAGCTTTTCAAGGTAGTAATTTATTTTATTTTGTAGGATAGGGCTACGTAAAAGCCGGGTATCATGGAAATTAATGTTGTCGAAAAAATGGTTTTTGAAGAAAACATATCTCGCCAAAGGATCATTTTTAAATAACGCTTCTTTATCTTCAGGCACTTCTACATCGATGGTGGCTTTGATAAGAGTTGCGACAAATTTTTCTGGATTATTCTCTATCAATTGTTTTCGATATTCTTTTACCTCTTTGTCTAATTTATCGAGCTGGCTGCTATAGTCTTCCTTATTTTCTTCATCACTTTTCAATTTATCACTCAATTCTTTGGCCTTTTTTTGGCTATTGCGCATATAAATTTGAAAATCTCGAAATAATATATTTTCCTGAGATCCCTTTACTTCCATTTTACCAATAAAATCTGTGGTGTCTGTTTTGATTTCGAAATGCTGCTCATCGCCAACCAAAATTTCAAAATAGCTATTGCTGGGTGTATAGAAGAAAAACACTCCGCCATCAAGTTTTTTATCGCCACTAAAAACAAAGGATTCTCCGGTAGTAGCTATGTGTGCAGTATCCTGTAAATATTTTTTATCGCCATAGTTATAGCCTAAATAGCAAGTCAGGTCTTTCAAGTTGCTAACGGTTAACTTTATTTCATACCCTTCTTGTACCACTACATCGCTTGTAATCGTAGCTGCCCACGCAGTTTGTATGGCAAGAGTAAGGAAAATAAACAGGGATTTAAGTTTCATGATTTGTATTGTTTTTTAAAACATAGTTTTTAATGCACGCTCCAGATCTTCAGGTGTGTCAATGCTTATGTTTTTATGATATGTAATACCAATTTTAATTTTATATCCGTTTTGCATCCACCTAAGTTGCTCCAGAGATTCGCTAACCTCTAGCGTAGAAGGCTCCAGCGCCGTAATAGCCGCCAAAACATCATGTCTGTAGGCATAAATGGCCACATGTTTATAAAATGTTGTGTGCTTGAGCCAATCCTTTTTTTCAATGCCTCTGACGTGTGGTATGCACTCGCGGCTAAAGTATAGCGCATTTTGCGAATGATCAAAAACCACCTTCATTTCACTTGGACTAAACAACGTTTCAATATCTTCAATCGGAGATACCATACTAGCTAATTCCACATTTCCATCCAACAAAGAGATAAGTTCATCAATTTGCTCAGGCTTTATAAAGGGCTCATCACCTTGAATATTCACTACATAATCAAATTTATTGCCAATTATTTGCAATGCCTCATAGCATCGTTCTGTACCCGAACGATGTGCTTCAGATGTCATAACAACATTGGCACCAAAAGATTTGGCATGGTCATAAATTTCTGCATGATCAGTGGCAATCCATACTTCATCTAGCTGTTTGGCTTTAGTACTTTGTTCATAAACACGCTGAATCATGGGTTTACCTTCGATATCAACCAATGCTTTTGCTGGAAATCTGGTAGACGCGTATCTGGCAGGAATTAATCCCAAAACTTTATTCCCCATCTATTTTATTTCTTTTACCCGTACTGAAGTACCACTTTCTTCGATAACTATAATCTCTTGGCCTGCATCGATAAATTCCCCTCTGGTGTAGGCATCGTACATATTGCCGTCGATAATAATCTTTCCACTGGGTCTCAGTACAGTATAGGTTGTACCAGTTTTGCCAGCTATTGATTCGCCAGGTACTTTGGAACTAAAACCATCGGTACTCAATTGTATGTCTTGAAGCGATATTTTTTTAAAAAATGCTGTGTTGGTTAGCCGTACACCTCCCACGAACATGAGTACTATAGCACCTAATAAGCCAGCCAAGGTAGTCGATATGGCTATCACAATATCATCAACCACAACAAAGGTAAAATCAAGTGCATCATTATTGAGCATGACGAGCACGAGCGAACCTATAGTAAGGACAAGCCCTAATATGCCAGCCACCCCAAAGCCAGGTAAAACAAAGAGCTCAACGGCTATAAGTGCAACCCCAACAAAAAAGAGGGCGATTTCCCAGTTTTCAGCCAGGCCGTTAAGATAATAAGGCACAAAGTACATGATTAGTGCTACAAAGGCGGCTAATATCGGAAAGCCAACACCGGGTGTTTGCAGCTCAAAATAAATGCCACCTACAATGATCAAAATCAATAAGCCACTTATCGCGGGATTGAGAAAAATTCGAATTATTTTTTCTACGTTACTTAGCTCATAAAGCTTTTCTTCATAGTCGCTTATTCCTTGACGCTGCATTATCTCATCTATACTATTGACTTGTGCTTCGCAAAATCCAAACTTAATGGCTTCTGAAGTCGAAAAAGTAAGTACCTGTCCTGCTTTGGTAATGGAATCAATCTCTATGCTTTGATCGACCATAGCTTCAGCTATACGCGGATCTCTACCTTTTGCTTCGGCTGTAGATCGCATCATGGATCTCATGTACGATTGGTACTTATCTGGGGCGGCTTCACCTGATTGCACTACAACAGTAGCAGCACCTATACTCGAGCCAGGTGCCATAAATATACTGTCACATGCTATAGAAATAAGAGCTCCGGCAGAGGCCGCATCCTTGTTTATAAATACGTAAACTGGTTTTTCAAATTCAAGCATACGTGTTCTGATGTCATCTGCGTCATTTACAGCACCTCCGTAAGTATCCATTTCTATGATTACATAATCGGCGCTATCTGCTATGGCTTGCTGCAATGCCAGATCTGTATAGCGATTCATGCGAGGGTCTATTTCAGCATCGATTTTCATTACAAAAACCAAGGGCTTTTGCGCCACTGCTACCATAGAAAGCAACAGGGAAAAAGAAAGTAAAATGATATTTTTGTAGTTATTCATTTGCGTATGTTGTGTACCGGATATGTTGCAGTGTATAATGACCTAAAATTAAGCTCTTTTATGAAGATTTTTAAGTGACTTCATGATAAACGGTAAAAACAATCTTCGTAAGTAAGTCAAAGTATACAAATAGTTAAGATTTAAATAATCAACTCCTTGTTAATTAAATGGTTAGTTTTATAAGACACGAAATAAAACTATTTTTTTAAATATACAGGGTCATTTATCAGACAAACTTTGATTCTTCCTACTTTCAATA
>DAIQNU010000183.1:0-7596 GCA_036788235.1 Cyclobacteriaceae bacterium | reverse complement strand
AAAACAAAAAACCGGAATGGACAATATGTTTATTTGTCCATTCCGGTTTGTTTGAAAATCTTATTTATTAGTGATTTGCCAGATAATAAATGGCAAATGCACTACAATCGATTTACTTTATTACCCAGGTTTCGTTGCCTGCAATCAATGCATCCAAATTTCCCTCTCCTTTTTGTCTGAGTATTTGTTCTTTCTGCTCCATCAATTGCTTTTCAAATGTTGGCCTATTTTCTTGATAGATCACACCAAAAGGCCTAGGAAAATTACCTTCGACCCTTGGGTCGTCAAAGAATCTACTGAGAATATGGGCTTTGGTACGATCCTTTTCATCGTGAATCCACAGGTCTGAAGTACTATATTTTCCACCAAGTTGAACAATTCTCGGTTGATAGCCATCTAGGATTATCCCCATTTCTTTATCGGCTCCAAAAACCAATGGCTGATCATTTTCAAGAAAAATTGTATGCAATGGTTTGCTGTCTTTTTCTGTGAAAACAAAGAAGGCGCCATTGTTGAAAATGTTGCAATTCTGATAAATTTCTAGAAATGAAGTGCCTTTGTGGCTGTGTGATCTTTTTAGCAAAGCTTGCATATGCTTAGGATCACGATCCATAGATCGGGCCACAAATGTACCATCAGAACCCAGAGCAAAAGCCAATGGATTAAATGGATGATCCAGCGATCCAAATGGGGTTGACTTTGTTACTGTATTTTCTGCCGAAGTAGGTGAATATTGACCTTTAGTAAGACCATATATTTCATTGTTGAAAAACAGGATGTTGAAATCGAAATTTCTACGTAAAGCATGCGCCATGTGGTTGCCGCCAATGGAAAGCCCATCCCCATCGCCAGTAACGATCCAAATGCTAAGTTCTGGTCTGGTAGCTTTTAGCCCGGAGGCTATAGCAGGAGCGCGGCCATGGATACTGTGCATGCCAAATGTATTGAGATAATATGGGAAACGGCTAGAACAGCCAATACCTGATATAAAAACAATGTCTTGCTTCTCTACACCCAAATCAGGGAGTACATTTTGCATTTGCTTCAAAATACTGTAATCGCCGCAACCAGGGCACCATCTAACCTCTTGTCCTGATTCAAAACTTTTTGGGGTCAGTGCTAACTGATCTACCAATTGGCTGCTTTCGGTTTTTGGTGCAGCAGATTTTATTACGGGTTGTTTTACTTTCATTGTGTTTAGGTATCGTGCAATAATAATTATAACACCTGTAGTGTGTCGTTACAATATTCTTATTCCACTATTTACACTTCAGTAAGTTCATCTTTAATTAATTCTAACACCTGATCTTTCAATTCATTTTTAGTGATAGGTGTACCCTTTATCTTGTTGTAGCCTATAGCAGGCACTAGATACTTGTCTCTTATAAGCCTGATAAGCTGACCATTGTTTATTTCAGGAATCAAAACTTTATCAAACTGTTTAAGCAATGTACCGAGATTTTTAGGAAAGGGATTAATATACTTCAAATGCGCATGAGAAATCAATATGCCTTCATCGCGCAATTCGCTTACCGCAGCCCTGATCGATCCATACGTTGATCCCCAGCCCAGAATAAGCAATTTACCTTTTTCTGGCCCCTGATCCAATTCTTGCAATGGCAGATGATCGGCAATCTTTTCAATTTTTGCTTCACGGGTTTTTACCATCTTTTGATGGTTCTCCGGGTCATAAGAAATGTGTCCGGTAATATCTTCTTTTTCGAGACCACCTATGCGATGCTCAAATCCTTTGGTACCTGGCACTGCCCATTTGCGTACCAGGTCTTCATCGCGCAAGTAGGGCAGGTAGCTTTCTCCTTCGGGTAGCTCACGTGCTATATTTACTTTTATTTCTGGCAATTGATCAGTTGTAGGGAACTTCCATGGCTCGGCACCATTGGCAATGTAGCCATCTGACAATACAATTACCGGTGTCATGTGCTGTATGGCAATCCTTACTGCCTCAAAGGCTACGTCGAAACAAGATGCAGGTGTGCTTGCAGAAATCACCACTATGGGAGCTTCTCCATTTCTACCATGCACTGCCTGTAGCAAGTCGGCTTGTTCTGTTTTTGTAGGTAGACCCGTAGAAGGCCCTGCCCGCTGTATGTTGATAATTACAAGGGGGATTTCGAGCATAACTGCCAGACCGATCGCTTCAGTTTTTAACGCCATGCCAGGCCCTGAAGTGCCTGTTACACCCATACTGCCTCCATAAGAAGCTCCTATGGCCGAACAAATGGCGGCTATTTCATCTTCAGCCTGAAAGGTGGCTACATTAAAAGTTTTGTGCTTGGCCAATTCGTGTAATATATCTGAGGCCGGCGTAATGGGGTAGGTGCCATAAAAAATGCGCAAACCTGACTTGACCGATGCAGCTACAAGTCCGAGTGCCAAAGCCGGGTTGCCCGTGATACTGCGATACTTTCCGGGCTCCATTTCAGCCGGACGAACCAGATATCGTTGGCCTACCGACTCTGTAATATCACCGTAGTTATACCCGGCATGCAAAGTTTTAAGGTTGGCATCGAGTATATCATGTTCTTTGGCAAATTTGCGTTTGAGAAATGCTTCGGTGTTTTCAAGACTACGGTTGAAAAGCCAATATATAAAGCCGAGCACAAACATATTTTTTGAGCGATCCTTGTCACGCGTGCCTAGCGGATTGTCCTTGAGGGCTTCTTTGGTAAGCTTGGTTATATCTATTTTATGAATCATGTACCCGGCTAGAGTCTCATTCTCAAGCGGATTGTCCTGATAACCAGCCAGTCGTAGATTTTTTGCATCAAAACCATCAACATTAACAATGATCACACCACCTAATTTCAGGTTATACAGGTTGCTTTTCAATGCTGCGGCATTCATTGCTACCAATACATCGTAAGTGTCGCCTGGAGTAAATATTTCGGTGCTTCCAAAGTGTATTTGAAAGCCCGAAACCCCGGCTATGGTGCCTTGCGGGGCACGAATTTCGGCAGGAAAGTCAGGGAATGTTCCCATATCGTTGCCGATCAGTGCTGTATTGTTGGTAAACTGCATGCCTACCAGCTGCATACCGTCACCAGAGTCACCGGCAAACTTTACTACTACATTTTTCTTTTCTTCAACTATTTTACTCATCTCAAATTTTCAAATTGATTTTAAACCTGCCCTGTAGCTTATTTATAATCGTTCTAATTAAAAACCTCGGAAAGTTTAATATGTTTAACTTGTAATAAAATAAATACTGTATCTGGTTTCGTGGAAAGAAACCTTGCCTTGAAGGGTGGGGATCAACATCGGTGTTGAAAGAAAATCGACATACAGATGAATTTTTCAATAAAGTTGCAAAGGTAAGGGAAATGCAACATATAAAAAGCTTTTTGATCAAAAATTCGCAAAGCAAAAAAAGCTTATTAATGTTAAACATTACGTACGCTACTACTAAGAATCAGGCGCTTCGCTGAATGTGCGAGCTTCTGGTAAGTGCAGAAGCTCTCGTGAGAATGGTCGGCCCGTATTTCAGGCGCATTTTATCTACGGCCTGGTTAAGGTTTATTTCTTCTTCGGTATCGTCAAAGAGCGAGATTTGGTAGTTGCCATGCGCAATGCCGCTCAGGCGCACACCCACCAGCCTGATCAGAAGCCGGCGGCTATAGAGTTTGTCGAAAAGCTCCAGGGCTTTGGCAATGAGTAGCTGCTCCGACGAAGTGTAGGCTATACGTACTTGACGGCTAACCGTTTCGAAGTCTGAATAGCGGATTTTCACAGTAATACAGGAGGCGAGTTTGTTGTCGCGACGCAGTAAAAAAGTGATTTTTTCTACCATGCCCATAATCACCGACCTGAGCCGCTGTACATCTATGGTATCCGCCTCAAAGGTCGTCTCGGTCGATATTGACTTACGCTCAACAAAAGGCACTACGGGCGTATTGTCGATGCCATGTGCCCTGTTCCAAAGTACACGACCATTTTTACCAAACGCAGCTTCCAGCATTTCTACAGGCATTTCTCGCAATGTTTTTACACGGGTAACGCCCATTTCGTAGAGAAACTCGGCAGTTTTTTTTCCAATCATGGGGATTTTCCGAATGGGCAGCGGCTCCAGAAACGTCTGTTCAGTGCCGCTCGCAATTTGCTGCTGCCCGTTGGGTTTCGATTCTCCGGTAGCCACTTTCGATACCAGTTTGTTGATCGACAGCCCCATCGATATAGGAAGGTGCGTCTCCCTAATTATGCGCTTGCGAAGCTCCGATGCCCATTTGTAGCAACCAAAAAAACGATCCATACCCGTGAGGTCAAGATAAAACTCATCTATAGAAGCCTTTTCGAATATGGGTGCCGACTCGCTGATAATTTCGGTGACAATACCTGAAAACTGGCTGTAAGCTTCCATGTCGCCCGAGATCACCAAAGCATCGGGGCATAGCTGGAGTGCCAGCTTTACCGGCATAGCCGAATGCACGCCAAATGCACGCGTTTCGTAGCTACAGGCTGCCACCACACCCCGGTCGCCCCTTCCGCCAATAATCAGCGGCTTACCTTGAAGTCGCGCATCGCGCAGGCACTCTACCGATACAAAAAACGCATCAAGATCCATGTGCAGAATCGCCCTTGCTCCATCGCTGATATGGCTGTTTGTTGTCATCGCAGTGCACTAAAGCTAATTTTTTTGGTTTTTTATTGTGTTTGTAAATTTAATTACTAAATTTATACGCAAATATACTAATATAAGTAGTAATTAAATAGTGTGACGGTTTTTTTTTGATACAAAAATGGGAATACAGGAAGGTACATACAGCAGACGCAAGGCAAGGATGCATTTGAAGCTGCAAAGCAAGAAATTACAGTCGGGCAAGTGCCAGATAAAATTTTATGTGCGCGATGCCGACACCAAAAAAATGTATGGCTATGCACTGGTCGAGCCGGAAGCTACGCTTAAAGATGTAGTAGAAGAAATTTATGGTGAATTAAATGGTGTGGGTACACCGGGGGCCTATTATCAGAAAAATTTGTATAACCTGGCAAAATCAGAAGTCAAACCAAAAAACATGCTGATATTTAAATGTTGATTTTTTTGACACAGAGTTTTTGTGCCATTAAATCAATTTGGTCTTATAAAAGTAGCCCGAGATCCCGATATTGAAATTTGTTTGTAGATATTTGCCATTTGTTGCCATGTTGTCTGGCTTGAGGCATTTCAGCGTTTTGGTGAGAAGCTTTATCGGCAATGAGAAGTGAAGGATCTGACTTCTAAATCCTGCCTGAACGACATTGGTTTTGATGTATAGAATTTTATGTTTGTATTACCATGAGTAACCTTATTAGCAATAACCTGAAATATCTGCGCAAGCAACTAAACCTGACCCAGGAGCAGCTTGCGGCTCAAGTGGGCATAAAGCGATCGCTGTTGGGTGCCTATGAAGAGGGCAGAGCCGACCCAAGGCTTAACAACCTGCAACGAATGGCTGAAATTTTTAATGTATCCGTCGACCAGCTTATCAGCATTGACTTTACCCAGCGCGATACGCAAGATGCTCCTACAACGAGCAAGGCTCAAAGCCCACTGAAAGTACTGGCCATAAGTGTTGACAAAAACGAACGTGAGAATATAGAGCTTGTGCCGCAAAAGGCAGCGGCCGGTTATCTCAATGGCTATGCAGACCCGGAATATATTGAGGAGCTTCCCCGCTTTCAATTGCCATTTTTGCCCTCATCACAAACTTACCGTGCTTTTGAGATTAGCGGTGATTCCATGTTGCCGATTTTGCCCGGAACCATTGTCATAGGAAGCTACCTCGAGCAGGCTTCCGCCATTAAAAATGGGAAAACCTATATTTTGGTAACTCAGCGTGAAGGGGTTGTTTATAAACGGGTCTTTTTGACCGATGATAAAAAGTCGATCCAGCTGGTTTCTGACAATACGGCTTACACGCCCTATCTAACCCGGGTTGAGGATGTGTTGGAAATTTGGGAAGCAAAGGCCTACATAAGTCTTGACTTCCCTGATGCTGACAGCAGTGGCGGAATGTCCTTACAGAAAATCGCCGGTATTGTCATGGATCTTCAGCAAGAAGTAATCAAACTCAAATACAAATAGCTTGATTTAATTGATCCAAAACCAGCACGTTTTCATTTTTACCTGGAGGATGCATGGTGCCAGACATACACACTGTCACTTACAACGCTTATGGCATCGATTAAATGCCTATGGGGCTGGTCAGTGATGTCCACAAGACCAACTACCTGGTTTTCACCGTCGGACAGGCGACCTGTGATAGGTTGATCTGCAAACTGATACCAATGGCTGCCTAGTGAATAGCTAAATTGCGCCCACGTTTTCACATAGGCTTTATAGTATTCATTCCGTTCTTCTGCTGTAAAAGCCTGCCAATGTGGAGGATGTTGCCTTTCGCTTTGCAAAGCCACATGATGCTCTCCGATAAGTATTGGTTTTTTTGTGGCAGCATACCAAGCATCCATTTCTTCTTTGATCGGCGCATAGGCATACACATTCACAGTCACTACATCGCTATATTTGCCGGCGACTTCCAGTATATGCAAGGGCTTCAACTTTCGGGTAAACCGGCAGCTCATATATAAATGATTTGGATCGTATTTATGCAAGGTTTCAGTGACGGTTTTAAAATACTGTTCTGCAAATTTGATTTCAAATGCCTCTATATCTGCATGCTGATTTTCATTCTTATAGAAATCGACAAGTTTGAGATTTCTTAGTTTTTCCCAGCTATCTATTTCAGGAATATCCCATGCAATACATACTGCCTCGGGGCTTTTGTATTTTTGTTTTAAATGTTCTTCCCAGGCATATCGAGTAGCACAATTTGTCGGGAAAATGTCTATGAAATTCTCTGTGCCCCAACCTGCTTCGTTGTCTACAAAATAGCCTATCAAATAGGGGTTGTCTTTGAATTTACTAGCTGATGCAAGTACGCTATCTGTTTTTCGCTCCCACTCCGGATCAAAGACATCAGATATGCCGTGTCCATAGTTGAGTCCTTCAAAGGTTGTACGAAAACTATAGGTAAATGGAACGTCCGATTCCATTAACAGCGCTTCTTCAGACCAGTTGCCTATGCTGTTTAATCCCCAATTTTTCAATCGCTTTAACACTGTAATGCGCCATTCATTGAGATTGCCATATTTTCTGAGCAGGTTGGTATGGTAGAAACTCACTGCTTCACCGCCTACCCAAACCTCTGCGTAAGGGCCGTCTTTTTCAGGTAGCCATGCAAATAGTTCTTCACGACCTTTGACTAGGGTGACATCCGAACGCAATTCTTTAGGGCGAATGCCCGTTACACCCAGCGACCAGAACAGGCTTCCATTTGGTGTCACATACCACCATTTTCCATTGTGCTCCGTTACATAAAAAAATCCTTTGGCAGGCAGTGTTGGGCCATCAGCCCAGCCTCCGTATTTATCTTTCCAGATTTCAGCCTTGTGCTGCAGCTTCTGCGATTCTTCTTCCTTTAGTTTGATCAACTCGGACTCATCTTTGATCTTCTCTGGCCATTCACCCTTTACTCTTTGACCAAAAGCATCGCTTACAGGCTCTCGATATTCTGAAGTTGAGACAAGCAATCCGATCTTTGT
>DAIQNU010000182.1:0-7634 GCA_036788235.1 Cyclobacteriaceae bacterium | reverse complement strand
CAGGCGAGTTCATCGGCGTTGTTTCAGGATCTGTTATTATTTGCTCGGGTATTATACTTTCACCTTTTTCAACCAGGTGATCTGTAGGTTGTGCTTGTTGGTTTTGATTAACAATTATATAAAAGCTAAAAGAAACCAGGAGTGCCAAACTTGCAGCAATACCAATACGCTTCCAAAACACAATTTTTCGCTTTCTTTCCAATCCTGCGGCTAGCTTCTCCCAAGCCATATTACTAGGTGACTTCTCAAAATCGGTCAACTTCGCTCGTACAAATTCATCGATTTTATTATTTTTCATGATTTTCCATTGTTTTGGTCTTCAATCCTATCTCTCTCTACCAGTTTCTTTTGCAAGTGCAATCGCGCTCTACTCAATTGCGATTTTGATGTATTTTCGCTTACACCGAGCATTTCGGCTATTTCTTTATGGTTGTATCCCTCAATAGCATACAGGTTAAAAATAGTTTTGTACCCTACAGGCATTTCATTTAAAACATCCATTATCTCTTGAGCTCCCATACCATCATCTATTTGTACATAATTAATTGCTTCGGCTGCATATTCAAGGTCTAATGCCACTTGCATCATCTTGTGCTTTCGTAAAAAACCCAATGCCTCGTTCACCACTATTCTTCTAACCCAACCTTCAAAACTACCCTGACCACTATACTGATGTATTTTATCGAAGACTTTTAATAAACTAGCCACCATAATGTCTTCAGCTTCGGCTGTATCTTTTACATAGCGCAAACAAACACCCAACATCTTTGGCGCATACCTTTCGTAAAGCTCTCGCTGAGCCCTTGCTTGTTGCTTTTTGCAACCTTCAACCAGTTCAGTTTCGGTTAGAGATCTGCCTATGCGGATAGTCATTTAGTAAGGTTTTCAAATAGTAGATGTATTACACCCGGCAAAAGGTTGCATCAGATAATTATTTTTTAGCAGTTCTTAGATTTCTGTGGCTAATGGCACTATTTTTTCCAAATCACAAAGAAATTCAAGCTTGTAAATAATCTTCAACCTTTGGCATTCTGGTTGAAACCAAAGTTCCAATACTTAATAATAAGCTTTATAATTAATTTCAATATTAATACCTGTAAAGGCTCCTTCTACTACCTCCACAGGATTGATGATTTGATCCCCATCAATAATGTTGGCAAAAAGACCATTGGGCTCCTCAGTAAGCACCGAATATGTACCAGGCTCTAATATCACAAAAAAACTTCCTGACTCATTACTTGTCAATACTACCACGGGATCTACACTCACTGTTTCATAAAGTGGCGCTTGTCCAGTCACCATACTGGCTTTTAAAGCTGGATAAATATGCACCTTACGTTGTACAGGTGTGCCAGGGCTTCCAGCACCCATTCCTGGACCTGGCATTCTGTTACCTTCTATCCAGTACAGTTGGCCTTGCAAGCCTTGTTGGCCTTGTGCTGATTTATAAGCGCCCTGTTGGCATGAACAAAACAAGGCAAAAGAAGACATGAAAAGGATGACAAAGCTTCGTAACATAGCATTCAAGAATATGTGCAAAGGTAATCAAGCTTAACGAAACTGTCAGCCAGCCGCATTAAAACTGTCAGCTTGTCAGCAAAAAAATACAAAGCCTGCTCAATATGTCAATGGAATAGTATTTGATAAGCCTGAGACATCAAGAATTCAAAAAAAATTAGATTACTATGCAAGAAAAAGGCACAATTTCGATCCACACCGAAAATATTTTCCCGATCATTAAAAAATTCCTTTATTCCGATCACGAGATTTTCCTTCGTGAGTTGGTTTCAAACTCAATAGATGCCAGTCAAAAACTGAGTCGCCTCGCATCTATTGGAGAATATAAAGGAGAATTGGGAGAGCTAAAAGTTGAAGTAAAAATCGACAAAGAAGCCAAAACCTTGACCATTACCGATAGAGGTATTGGTATGACAGCCGAAGAGATCAAAAAATACATTAACCAGATTGCATTCTCTGGTGCTGCCGAATTCGTCGAGAAGTTCAAAGACAAAGGCGATGAAAAGCAAATCATTGGTATGTTTGGCCTTGGCTTTTACTCGGCCTTTATGGTCGCTAAAAAAGTTGAGATCAATACCCTGTCGTACCAGGAAGGAGCCGAACCTGCCCGCTGGATCTGTGACGGAAGCACCGAATTTGAGATTACCCAAGGCGATAAGAAAGAAAGAGGTACCGAAGTAACCCTTTACCTGGCTGATGATTCTGAGGAGTTTCTTGAAGACTATCGCATAAGCCAAATACTGACCAAGTATTGTAAATTTATGCCTGTGCCTATTGTTTTTGGCACCAATAAAGAAACTGAAAAAGGCGAAGACGATAAGGAAGTAACCATTGAGAAGGACAACATTATAAACAATCCTAACCCACTCTGGACCAAGTCGCCTGCCGATCTCAAAGACGAAGATTACCTAGCATTTTACAAAGAGCTATATCCATTCTCAGAAGATCCGCTTTTCTGGATTCACCTTAATGTAGACTATCCTTTCAATCTCACTGGAATTCTATACTTCCCAAAGGTGAAGAATGAACTGGATATGAATAAAAACAAGATTCAGCTATACTCCAAGCAAGTATTTATTACCGACGAAGTAAAGGATGTAGTTCCTGAATTTCTGATGCTTTTACATGGTGTAATCGATTCACCAGATATACCATTGAATGTATCCAGAAGTTTCTTACAGGCTGATGGCAACGTGAAGAAAATTAATGCCCACATCACCAAAAAGGTGGCTGACAAACTCAATGAGCTTTACAAAAAAGATCGTGCAGTATATGAGCAAAAATGGCATGGTCTCAATGTTTTTGTAAAATATGGCATTATAAGCGACGAAAAATTCTGGGAAAAAGCCAAATCCTTTTTATTGCTTCAAAACACCGAGGACAAGTATTTTACGCTGGAAGAATATCAGGAAAAACTGGCAGCAAACCAGAAAGACAAAGACGAAAACCTTACTTTCATCTATGCCACAAACACCGGTGCGCAAGACTCTTACATTAGGTCGGCTAAAAATAGAGGCTATGATGTGTTGAAACTAGATGGTGTGCTCGACAATCACTTTATCAACCAAATGGAGATGAAATTGGAAAAAACACGCTGGAAACGTGTAGATTCTGAGACAGTGGACAAACTGGTAGAAAGTGATACTACCAGTGAAAGCGTATTGAGCCAGGAAGAACAAGATAAAGTGAAAACCATCTTTGAAGAGGCGATAGGTGAAAAATCAATTACTGTAAGCGTTGAGTCGCTATCAACAGATGAAATGCCGGTAATACTCACTTTACCAGAGTTTATGCGTCGAATGAAAGACATGTCGGCACTGGGTGGTGGCATGGCCATGATGGGCGATATGCCCCTCAACCACAATGTAATTATCAATGCCAACCACAGTTTGGTATCCAAAATACTCAGCAGTGACGATGGTAAGCAAAAGGAGCTTGCAAAACAAGCCTACGATTTGGGTATGCTTGCACAAAATATGCTTACAGGTGCTCGCCTTACAGAATTTATTCAAAGAAGCGCCGAACTAATAGCGAAATAATTTTAAAATGATTCAAAGCCGGGTTCTTGCCCGGCTTTTTCTTTTATTATTACTCCCTTGTAATATTTTTATATCCTCGAAAGATTTTTTATTACCACTATCCCATATTTTTGATATGCGGCATGATTTTTCGCCGGTATTAATACTTATCATTATATCATAAAAGTCCTTATTTCGTTCATGGTTAATAGGTGAGCATTACGATTAAATATATACTACAGTAAAACAAAACCAAGCACAAAAACTTTAAATCCGTGAATAGGTACCTAACCTACATACTATTAATTATGTCTTCAGTGACCGCTTTTGCATCAAATCCGAAAACGCAATCGGAGAAAAAATTGCATTTTGAAATAGACAGCAAAACTTTGCTGGCCGAAGACGTGCAATTTGCCATGGTGCTTACCGACAAAAAAGGGGAAAGTCTAATCAATGGTGTTGAATTTTCATTTAGCCATGATTGTGCTATCATGGACTTAAGTAATAAAAGTTCCAAATCTTGTACTGGTGAATACTATTTTCTAGCCACCAAAACCGCATATATTACACAAACCCGTGTTGATTTTTTAAGTCCTAAAAAACTCAGCAATATTGATTACATACAGGCTACGCTGGGAGACTATAAAGTCAGTAAAAATGGCAAAGACGAGTTTAGTGTTGAAAGTGGCATATTCTCGCCTGGCTTTAATTTCAAACTTGAATTTAAAGATCTGGGAGATCTAAGTAGCCATGATAGCAAACTGCTCGATTTTATTCATGGGCATCATCAGGAATTGCCAAGACCAACGCTAATGAGTGTACAGCATAATTATAATTATAGCCGTGTAATGCTACATAAAACCACAGAAAGATCAGTATCCATTACTTGCTATTACCCATATAAAGAACATACGACCTTAGTCATTAATTATACATTGAATTATCTGCACAATGTTCCTCCAAAATTCTTGGGTGGCCCTTCGGTTTTGGAAAAAAAAAACAAAAAAGGAATAAAAGGGGTTGTCAAAGCCAATCGAGCCTATTTTAAAAAAGAGCTTAGTGAAAACAGGTAGTTTTTGCAGCAAGCCCTCAAGTAGTATATCAATTAAAGCCACCAAAGCCTTAGTAAATTTTTTAGCTGAATAATATTTAATTACTAATTAAATTAGTATTTTGCAATGTTTTTTAGCATTATCAAGGTTGGTAGAATATGTGTGTCAGGTATGTACTTGCTTCAATTCAAGAAGCGATAGAGCAAGAGTTTCAAGCCGAATTTATAAGTGTCTATAAAGCGGGTTACAATATAATTCCGGGCAGCACGCAATCAGTAATCTCAAGCGAAGCACCAAGCCATATTATTCCTATGAAATGGGGGCTTATGCCTTCATGGGCTAAATCATCAAAGGTTATCTATCCTAATTACCTTGCATTTGCTGCCGACCTAACCAGCCATCCTTTGTATCGCACTTCGATTCGCCGAAGGAGATGCTTAGTTCCTGCCAACGCATTTATATTGTGGCACATGAAAGAATCTGGAAAGATCACAAAAAAGCCTTTTTTGGTGTACAATCACGGGCAGCGAATTATGAGTTTTGCAGGACTTTGGGATCGATGGTACGAAAAGCCAACCAATCAAATTATAGATAGCTATAGTATTATCACCACTAATGCATGCAAACGACTTTCGAGGTTTTCTCAAAGCATGCCTGTAATTATAGCTCCGTCATTACGAAGGCGATTTCTTGATCCGGCAGCTCCACTAAGAGAAGTAATGCAAATGATGCGTCCTTGGGAGTCTGATCAATTCAATCTTTATGAAATCTCTGAGAAGATCAATGATCAGCACTTGGACAACAGGGATCTTTTGCTCCCGATTGGGCAACGCATTTACCCGGAATATACCTATCAGGAAAAAACTTTTTTAAAGCTTGAAGGAATGGGCTCGGCCAGAGAAAATCCAAACCGAAAGCCCATTGTTATTAATCTTAAATGACTTTATCAAGTCTAGTATTATTACCTAAGCTTTAGGAACAGACTCTAATTTGTGCATGTTAAAAGTCACTACAGGCTTTTTACTATAGTTTACTACATCTTCGGCAATACTAGGCTCAAACAATCTTGAGAAACCAGAGCGCCCTTCAGTAGCCATCATTACCATATCCATTTTATAATCTTCTGAGAAACAAACTATTCCCTCTTCTTCATGCTCATGAGAATATAGATGGATTTCGAAATTTTTAAAACCATTTTCATTCGCAAAGTCACCAAGACGTGTTTTTATGGTACGCTCATTTTTAAAACTTCCAGGAGTATTTACATACACAAGATGCAACTTGGCATCAAAAAATTCCTGAATACTTTTTGGTATGCTGGCATACGGAAAAAGTTTTTCTTTAAAATCAGAGGCAAATGCAATGTTGTTAATGTCTTCGAACCGAACAGAATTGCGCAAGGTTAATACCGGGCATTTCGCATTGCGAACAACTTTCTCTGCTACCGAACCAATTAGACTTTCAGCCCAATCGTTTACACCAGTAGTTCCCATAATAATAAAATCTGCATTTTGCTCAGCTATCTCCTCCGAAATGGCGTGATAGGGTGATCCCATCATGATTTTATCCTGTATGTTGAGCCCTACATATTTAGGGTCGGCCATAACTTCGGCCATTTGCTCGCGTCGTTTGCGATATAGCTCAACAAAATATATATCGTCCATCTCAACCCCGGTAGACCATGATGCCATGGTATTTAGCGAAGAACTACCTAAAAATGTGACGCTTTTTTTCGAATGTTCAATTACGTGAATTAGGGTAATTGAAGCATTTCCTTTTTTGGCAAAATCACAGGCTAGGTCTAGTGCGTAAGTCGCCTGCTTTGAAAAATCCGTTGGCACAATTATTCTTTTCATTATCCGGTGTATTTAAAAATTTAACATCAATCTATCAAAAATGCACACAGTTGATTACTGCATGCATTCTAATTTTAAATATATACGCAATGTAAGTATGATTCTTTGCAAAATTTCAGCATTAAAATGAAACTATCATTAAAAACCCATGGAAGTCAAATTTCTGCTTGTAATAAAATTTAATTATTTACAAATAAATAGCTAAAAACAACACAATTAATAGATAGTCTGCCCAAGTATTATCATAATAGCAATGAAAAATTCATCAAAGAATCAAAATTTAGGATGTTTTGTATTGGCTAAATCAAAGCGCGGGTCATTAATTACCGTTTGGTTACATGGTACAAAATGAAAGGTATTTGTCATGAATAAATCAATTCTTTAATATTCCGCTAAATGCAAAAGCGGCACCGGCCAAGGCTACATCTTTTAGCAGCATGGTCATAGAAACCTGGTTTTCCATAGCCGGTAGATGTATAGTAAGTGCAAAAATCAGCAGCATAATCCCGAGTAGTAGGCAGGCCAGTTTCGCTTGCTTGTTAATGATGATACTGAGAGAGGCTGCCAGTAGAGCTGCTCCTGTAATATATACCCATATTACACCTCCTGGAATGAAAGATGGAACCATTCCAGCCATTTCATTTGCGCCCATAAAGTGGAAAAGTCCAAATACTGCCAAGGGAACTGCAAAAAGCAACCTGGCTACAATTGTTGTAAGTGCGTTCATAAGCTTAAATTTTTTAGGTTAATTTTAACAATTCTATTTAGTCATTTAATTAGAAAAACGCAAGTAAAACCAGACTGATAATCCCAATGCCGCAGAATTAAAAGTAGAGGCTAAAATCAATTCAGCATGTTCTAAACGAATTCAAATTTCTTCTTAGAATCATTAAAAACTTCAAATATGAAAGAGTTGCATGCCTTAAAATAAAGAAAATTAAAACCATTAATTCTAAAAGACCGTCATTTAGCTCTATTTTTGATCTAACTTGTAGATTGTGGCTCGTAGAATTGCGTTTTAGTAGTAAAATAGTCAATGATGAAAATAAACCCGGAGAAGACTGATAAGATTATAGCAGAAATTGATGCCATTATCAATACATGCATTGATAATGAAATCCGCTACAAAAACCAGATTGACAATGTTCATCCAGATTATAAAATTAGCGCGATTAATTTAGTGCATTATT
>DAIQNU010000181.1:0-7635 GCA_036788235.1 Cyclobacteriaceae bacterium | reverse complement strand
GCAATGACCCGATTTGGCAACAATATGTCATCTGCTGCCAGATCTATTACGTATTTGCCATTTATGTGATGGAGTGCCTGATTGAACGAGTAGCAGTTTCCTTTTTGCTCCTCATTAAAAATGGTTTTGATAGAAGGATAATTTTCGAGCGTTTGTTGTATAACTTTCTTACTATGGTCTGTGCTTGCATCATCAACCACTACTATTTCAATGTTAGGATAGTTTTGGTGTACAGCAGAATGAATTGCATGAGCAACCCACTTTGCCTGGTTGTGGCAAAGGCAAACAATACTCACAAGGGGTGTATTCATCTAGGTTGTAAAAATAATTTTACCAATAGACAAAGATGAGGATTTATTGGTATTGACCTATTGTGTACATGAAATTCAGGGCAAAAAGTAGTGTTGCATCATTTATTTAAAAACAAATGTGCAAATTCTTTAACTTTTTATGTTTTTTCAGGTTTTTTGTATGTCACCGCAACAAAGTGTATTGTAGCGGTGTATTTTTTTATTTACTATTTTCACCTCAAATGATAAAAAGTAAGCCAGGAAAAAAAGGTGTGTTGTTGGTTAATCTTGGTACACCTGATAGCCCATCCGTACCCGATGTGCGCAAATATTTGCGAGAATTTCTTATGGATGGCAGGGTCATAGATTTTCCCTTTATTCCAAGGTGGATGCTTGTAAATCTTATAATAGCGCCATTCAGATCACCTAAATCTGCTAAAATTTATAAACAACTTTGGGAGGAACGTGGCTCACCGCTTATGTTTCACAGCCAGGATGTTCGAACTAAATTACAAGCCTTACTTGGCAGTGAATATATAGTTGCACTTGGTATGCGGTATCAACAACCTTCTATCGAATCCGCATTGCAGATATTACGCAAGCAACACGTGTCCGAAATATTGGTTATTCCGCTATTTCCACAATACGCCTCTGCTACTACCGGGTCGGTTATAGATAAAGTAATGGAGATTACTAAAAAATGGCAGGTCATACCTAACATTAGTTTTGTGAGTCAATTTCATGAGCATGAGTTATTCATAGAATCTTTTGCACAAATTGCCAGGAAATATCTCGAAGAACGTGAATTCGACCACATACTTTTTAGTTACCATGGTATACCCGAAAGGCAAATTAAGAAAGCTTCTGTTGATAACTATTGCCGGCTAAGTGACCAATGCTGCTCGGTTTACCATGCAAAAAACAGATTTTGCTACCGCGCTCAGTGTTTCCAAACCACCCGCTTATTGGCAGAATCATTAAACATTCCAGACGATAAATACACCGTTGTTTTTCAATCTCGTTTGGGAAAAGATCCATGGATAAAACCCTATGCTGATGAAACCATCAAGCAACTAGCGCAAAATGGTATAAAGAGCATACTTATTTTTTCTGCTGCGTTTGTAGCCGATTGCCTGGAAACGACCATCGAAGTTGGTGATGAATTTAAGGAGATTTTTGAAGAAAATGGTGGAGAGCATTGGCAGATGGTAGAAAGTCTAAATTCAAATGACAGCTGGGTTGCCTGTTTACAATCCATTGTTTTGGATAAACTACCTGTGAGCACTCATATCAAATAATATAAAACAGGATTACCATTTCAGAGTTACACTTACAAATGCAATCGGTCAGGAAGAGATTCCAATGACTTATTTTTTATTTATGTCAGCTTATTCAGAAAAAGAAATCGAATGCTTGCGTAAAGCAGGCAGAATAGTAGCCACTACATTGTGGGAGATGATCAACATGATAAAACCTGGTGTAAGCACACTTGAACTTGACCAGGTGGCTGGCAAAGTATTGGCACAGCATGGTGCCCGATCAGCTCCGGCCTTGCTACACAATTTTCCCGGACACACATGCATAAGTGTAAATCACATAATAGCCCATGGCCGACCTGATAAACGAAAGTTGCGTTGTGGTGATATTATAAATATTGATGTATCAGCAGAGATTGATGGCTTTTTCTCAGATGTAGGGTACACTACTACCATAGGCAATGCTAACGAAGAGTTGGTGGAGCTTTGCCAATGCTCTAAAAATGCACTCTTGAAGGGCATTTCAGTATGTAAACCCGGTGAGCCTATAGCGAGCATAGGTAAAATCATTGAAAAAGAAGCTCGAGAAAATGGATATACCATAATTAAAAATCTTTGTAGCCATGGGGTCGGGAAATCATTGCATGTATCGCCAGTCAATATTTTTAATTATGATGAGCCAAGCCAGGAGGGGATACTTGAGGAAGGGATGGTAATTGCCCTAGAGCCATATTTATCTACAGGAGCATGCCGTGCTATAGAGTTAGAAGATGGTTGGACAATGACCACCCACAACCATAGCTTTGTAGCGCAATTTGAACACACGCTGCTTATTACTTCTAACCAACCAGAAATACTAACCCGGTTGTAAAATCAGTGCAAATAGCTTCCTCCATTTATGTCGAACGTTGATCCGGTGGCATGATCGGCCATACCGCTTGCCAAGAAAGCCACCATCGGGGCTATGTCTTGTGGTTCTGTTAATTGTTCTACAGCAAGATCATTATAGAGGAAATCTTTGCCATAAATATCGATAAAATCATTGGCCATATCTGTATGCACAAAACCCGGTGCCACAACGAAAGCATAAATTGATCTTTTGCCATAAGATCTCGCGATTGATTTGGTGAGAGAAACAAGCCCGCCTTTGGATGCAGCATAAGCCAGGTAATCTTCCGTATCGCCTCTAAAGGCTGCACGTGATGAGATATTAATAATTCTACCTCCACCATTTTGAATAAAATGCGCCAGGGATTTCTTACATAACAAGGCAGCGGCATTCAAATTTATATCCAGGGTATTCATCCAGTTATCTACCCATTCAGGGTCATCAGTTGTCGTACTGCAAGCATTGGCAACTCCAGCATTATTTACCAGAACGTCAAGCACTCCAAATTGATCTATCACTTCATTAAACATACTGCTCACCTCCATTGCTTGTGCCAAATCAGCTTTTACAAGTATGCCATGGCCATCTATCTCCTCATAGACTTTATTCGCTGCATTTTCACTGGTATGATAGTGAATGGCCACTTTAGCACCCGCTTTAGCCATGCAAATGGCAATAGCTCTACCGATTCCACGGCTGGATCCTGTTACCAATACTTTTTTGTTTTTTAGATTTATTTGCAACATTTTATACTATAGCTAAATGATAGGTTCAATTTAAAAAAAATTATAGCTTTTTGATAAAGAAGGACGCAAATTCATTTTGAAATTCGAACTTATTGAGCATGAATGAGTTAAATTTTATATCAAAATATTTTGGATAATTATCTGCGCCCGGAATTACCATTGCAGCAATACGATCAATTTAAGGTTCAAAAAAAATGCACTTTGTAAAGCTAACGTCCATTTTGATATTGTGCTCACTAGCAGCTCAGGCACAATTTGTTACCATAGGTGACGCTCGCCCTATGGACAATGGCTGCATATTGCTTACTCCAGATGAACCCTACAGCGAAGGCATTGCTTACAGTACAACTTTGCTCAATCTCAATTTCGATTTTGAAATATCATTTGATATTTATCTGGGAGATAAAGACGATAATGGCGCTGATGGCATAACCTTTGTTATACATAAAGACCGGAGAAATTTTCAAGCTTATGGTACTTATGGAGAATGTTTGGGCTATGGGAGATGGAATCCTTACGTTGATTTTGGTACTTATATTGCACCATCTGTGGCTATAGAATTTGATACATATTATAATCCGCGACAAAACGATCCGTTATCAGATCACATTGCTTATCTTGAAAATGGTGTGAGCTTCCATCGCAATTATTGGAATGACAACAATGAGAACTTTAATATGGAAGATGGTAGCTTGCATCAGTTTAGGTTTATTTGGAATTCCACTTTACAAACTATACAGGTGTTTTTTGACAATAAGCTCGCTTTTCAAGGTCAGAGAGATTTAATTAATGATATTTTCAATGGTGAAAATATGGTCATATGGGGCTTTACGGCATCAACCGGTCGAAAGTATAATTTGCAGTATTTTTGCCTTAGGAGGTTGGCAATAAATTATAACCCCACTTTGGAACACCCGTTGGAAGTATTTAAACAATCAAAAGAATGAAGAAAGTACTTTTATTGACAACCTCTTTTCTTTTCGTTTTTATCATAGCATTCAGCTTTTTTGCCCTACTAAAGCTCACTCCTTTTTACAGCCAGTTTCACCTGCAAATGGAAAAAATCTTAAAAGGTCATAACCTGGAGCCTAGTCCCTATTATTCACCCGATATGGTAGTGGAAATACAACTTAATGCACTTAAAGGCAACAATATGCAGGACAATGGGCTTGAAACTGTTTTTAATTTTGCATCGCCAAGCAATAAAGACAGCAATGGACCTTTTGATAATTTTCGCAGGCTCATTCACACCAATGAATATGTGTCATTGATAAACTGTAAGTCTTTTACCAAAGAAAAATTGACCTACTACGGCGTCTATGCTTATCAACTTGTAAGTGTCATTGATAAAAATGACCGTAAAGTTGTATATCTTTTTAAACTCTCCCTTCAAACCCGTCAACCCTATTATGGGTGCTGGATGACCGAAAGCGTAGAAAAAGTTTCAGAAGAGAAAATTATTCTACAGATTTAGTAAAGTTAAGCTCTTATTTGCTTTATTATAGAACTATTCTTTGAAAAAATTATAATTTATTAATATTAACTGCTTACTTTTGAGGTCTAAAAGGTATCAAGCTATATACCTATATATTTTACTTTAATAGAGTTATGCAATTAAAATTACTTAGCAAAGTACTAATTACTTCTTTTACAATTATAACCTTTGCTGTTACATCACTATTTGCATCAGAGGCAATTAAGATATATGCAGAAAATAAATATTCTGCACCCGAAGTCACAACGGATATATCCATTAGGCTCGATAATTTCAATGAAATGCTTACTGCCCAAGGAACAATTCGTTGGGATCCCGCTGTATTGCAATTTGAAGAAGTTAAAGATTTCGGACTTCCTTTTTTAAATAGTGGTTCTTTTGGAACAACAGAAACAGGTGAGGGTATACTTCGATTTATTTGGACTCCTGACGATGTACTCCCAAAATCTTTGCCAGATGGCGCTGTATTTTTTACTATTACATTTACAGCTTTGGCTCCAGGCATGGGAACCATTTGGTTTGACAACAATCCTTTGGCCATCGAATTTAGCAATAAGAATTTAAATAAACTCGAGGTAAATGGAGTTGAAGGGAGGTTACAGGTGATTGAAGAGATCGATGATTTGATTTTGATTGAATCACAATCGGATTTATACTGTCATGACGAAATAGGCTCCGGAACGCTGAAGGCTTCTATGCCAGCTGTAAATGGAGATTTTACATATAAGTGGTTCGATGTAAATGATCAGGAATTAGCTGAAGGAAATCACTTGGAGAAGCTTAAAGATGGAACTTTCAAACTCGAAGTTCGCGATGCCGAAGGGACATTATTTGCCGGACCTATCGAAACTACTGTTTTATCAACGCCTGTACTACTTAATGTGTTGGTTCAAAATGTAGAACATAACAGTAGTTGTGCACAAGGAAATGGCTCGATTGAATTGTCTGTTGAAGGAACGCCTATACTTGAAGGCTCTGAAATACTAGGAGCCTGGCTAGTAGAAAGTGCTCGTACCAATCCTATATTTACTGACGATTTTTCTTCTACAGATTTAGAAGCCGGAGTGTATAAATTTCTTGCCTATGAAACTTTAAGCGGATGCTATGCTGATACATTAGTACAGGAAATACTCGATGTGCAAGTTATCCCAGAAATAGCCATTGATATAGTATCTAACCAAACATCGTGCATGGAAGGCAATGGTGTGCTTAGTGCTGCAGTGGTTGAAGGCGAAAACAGTGTGACCGATGGGTATATTTTTGAATGGTTCTATTCCAATGGCCTAAGCTATTCATCAACTGAAGGTACGCTAAATCAAATGGCCATTAATCTACAAGCTGCAACCTGGACAGTTAATGTGACCAATGAAATGACGGCGTGCTCTGCATCGGCAGCAGAAACTATTCTTTATGAGCCTGCAATTCCTAGCCTTTTCTCTGAGGAAGCAATAATAACTGCTGATGCTGTATGTGAAGGCGAAAATGGTACTGGAAGTATCGATGCTACTAAAGTCGCAGAAGAACTTTACAGCAATGATAAGGCGGCTTTTGCCTGGTATTATTTTGATCAATTCGAAAACGGATCTTTTTCGGATCAGCCAATAGTAGAAAACTTAAAAGAAGGGCACTATTTATTGGAAGTTACAGACCTCAACACAAATTGTAAATCGGAGCTACAAGTTTTTAAAGTGGATAAAGCTTCAGAATTTGACCCGGTAAAAGCTATAAGCAGCCAAATTGATTTTGACAGTTTAATGATCACGATCCAACTTCATCCGGAAGTCACGAATTCCAGCATTCGATGGTTTAAAGGAATCCCATCAGCAGATGACTTTCCTATATTAGTCGGTTACGAATATCAAACAATCCAAACCAATAGCAATCAATTATATAGTATTGAAGTTGAAAATCTTTCTACTGGTTGTTTGCGATGGTACACCTATTCGCATGACGAATTAGATTTTACAATCGAAAGTTTTGAGACTACCGCCAACCAAACATGTACTATGGTCAAAGGCTCTGTGCAAGATATTATTGTTCATTTTCAAGGTGAGCTAGCATTGGACGGTACCTACAAATCGTATTTGTACGACCATAAGCTTAATGTAATGTCAACAGAAGAGCCATTTGATTCTCTGGTAGCAGGTCAATATTATATTCAAGTTTCGGACATTTCAGCTACCAGTTTTTCGGTTCTTGTACCTGTAACAATTTCACAGGAAGCGGATAGTCCAGTAGCCAGAATTGCGATTGATAAACATTTAACAAGTTGTGATGAAAGCAACCCCGACGGAAGCGTGTCATTGATATTTGCCAAGGATTATGATAATTCCTTGTTGCAAATTGATTGGAAGCTAAATGGGGAAACAATTGAAAGTAATGACTTGACATTGAATAATTTAATAAGCGGCGTACTATCAGTTGAAATAGTAAATACAGAAAACGGATGCTCGTTTCAACGTGAAGTTATACTAGAAGACAATCGCATGATCCCGGAAATTGTAAGTTTGATTGCCAATGATCAGGTCAATTGCAACATAGTGGGCAGTGCAAGCATTGTAGAAGTACACATGGACGCGAATACAGCTGACATGGAATTGTTTTCTTATAATTGGTATTCGGCCAACAACTTACTGGTTGCTACTACAGCGTTGCCAAAAATCACTACCCTGGCTCCAGGAAACTATAATGTAAAGGCAATAAATAAATTGAGTACTTGCCAATCGGCTCCAATTTCATTTACTATAAATGACTTTCGGAGCTACCCCTTAGTCGAAGCTGTGGATAATACGCCATCTACCGTATGTTATACTACACCAGATAAGCAAAATGGAAAATATGCTTTTACAGCTGATACCCAAATGGATTCAGAAAAGTATACGACCAAATGGTTTACAGCCACCGGACAGCAGATACTTCAACTTAACAATTTATTTGAGTTTGATAAACTGTTTGCTGG
>DAIQNU010000180.1:834-7644 GCA_036788235.1 Cyclobacteriaceae bacterium | reverse complement strand
AGCTCTACAACTACTTCACCAATGTTCTTATCCATTCTGCCTATTTCATCATAGTACATCGCTAAGTCTTTGCGGGTATTTTTAGTGTCTGCAAGATAGGGCGGTACTATAACTTTATCAGGGTCGTGCGGAGGATCGAATGCTCCTTCTTCATAGTCTCGATGTGGATCTACAAAAGCATGCCAAAGAAAGAATGGTTTATTATTTCTTCTATCTAAGAATTCTACAAACTCAGGGAGTTGGCTTTCATCTCGCGATAGATCAAAATAATCAAACTGTTTAATTGCATGTGGGCCGATGTGAGATTTCCTGATTAGACCTGTATAATAACCAGATGACCCAAGGTATGCAGCTACTGTTTTTTTATCTTCTACCAAGGGCGTGTGCAGATCTTCTGTTCTCAGCGTATGTGCAAATTCGCCAGTTAACAAACTAGTGCGTGTAGGGCTACATTGTGAGGTGGTTAAAAATGCTCTATCAACTTTTAATCCGTTGGCTGCCAATGCATCGATATTGGGCGTAGAAATATTGGGGTTGCCGTAGCAACCAAAATCCCTCCACCCGGCATCGTCAGCTACAAAAACGATGATATTGGGTCTATCCGTAGCCTTCGATTGAGAAATCGCTGGATTTGACAATGACAGTGCCAAGAAGCAAAAACTCAAAAACAAAGAATCTATTCTATTCATATCTAAAAATTTAAAGGTATTGCAACTTTACTTTATCACCAGCTTTCTATTAATGCATGTACCTCCATTATCTATTATATTGAGTATATACACCCCCGGTGAAAGATTAACATTGTAGGATTCCCTTATTTGATCGAACCGCTTCACCAATTTGCCCGACAATTCTCTGATCTCAATGCTTTTGTATTGTGTATGATCATCTTCAAACTGAATGCTGAAATTTCCGTCGGTAGGGTTTGGATAAATATTAAAACCATTCTCAGGAATTTCCGGTGTCGAGGTTATAACGGTTGCCTCCCTCGTATCTGCCACAATGTACATTGCTTCTGGAGGGAGTATAAATTTAATCTTTTGTCCATCTTCAAGATTTTCTACCTTAATTTCCTTTACTTCATAGCCGTTTATATCTAGCAATCTGGCAGATTTAATGTTGGGATTGTTGAGCGTAATGTTGACCATTGAATTGGCTGCTTTCCAAGGCATGCGACCTGTATTTTGGATTTCAAAACCCTCCACTTCGGTGCTGGCATTCAGATTAAATGTAGCGGGTCTTTCTTGCCAGCCTGTAGGTTGATATTTAGTGCCAATTTGAATAAGCGCCTGTTCTGTAGTACTTAGTGGCTTGTTGTCCATAGCCACTACATTGACCACCACATAGTCGTTGGTTGTTTCAATTTTCACACTCGATAATTCATAACTTTCCTTGTCTCCGGGAAAGCCACAGATACCTTGTGCAGCCGGTGCATCGAGTAGGCACATGCCTTGTTGATAGTCCCATGTAAGCTGGCCAGTTGCACTAGTGATTTTTTTATTTTGAAAATCCAATAATTCATCAAGTTGTGAAGAAATCATCTCAGTATCACTTTCGGTATCGTATTCGACACTAACCCGCCCGGCCAGGAAGGCAATGGGTGCTACTTTGGTAGCTACTTCTTCACCACCTGTGTTGTCATAACTATCTCTATTGGGATCAAAACTGTTTTCTTCGGCAATTATTGGAATTTTCCGCTCATAGATAGACTGCAATGAACGTCCTTCTTGCACTAATACGGGTGCTTGTTGTATATATCCCATTCGGTACATAAGGGCATTGGCTGGAAACATACCCACTTGCCCGGGTGTTGAGACATTCCATCTACCGAGAGGGTGCTGTCCACCGTCTAAATTGGTCCAGGTATAAAATGGCTCGGGATCGAAGCCTGTTGATCTGGGAGAAAACCAGTAATAAGCATCGAATCCAGTAAGAGCAGAATAAGAAGCGACAAGGAAAGGACCCTCAGCTTGATACTTATGTGGCAGGTTCCATCCGCTTTCTGAAGTAATAAAGGGTTTCCCTTTGATATGCTTTACATTAATTGGCAGCCTGTGAGGCAAGTGCATCACAGATGCCCCGACATAATGATGCCCCGGGTCAATACGCCAGCCACTGTTAACACCCACGTGTTGCGGACTGTAATATCTGTTTACGGCTATCACTTCTGCCACATCATTGGTGTAACGCTCTGCATCAAATAGACGCAATGGATCGGCAGTTTTCCAGTTGGTCGTGTTGATCAGCTGCTGGCAACCCATGGCCCGCAAATGATCATAAATTTCTTGGTAAAAACCTCGTTGTACATCAGTGTAAAAATGGATTTGATCAGTAATTCGCTTATCCTTCCCTCCTGATTGAGCTTGGGTAGCTTCCCAAATGATGTACAAACCCATTTTGCCATTGGCAGGATCGTCACCATCAATGGGTGCCAGATTTTGCCAAGCTGCATAAGCCTGATCTATATTTCCATATTTAGCCAACAACCATTCGTGGAACTGCGATTGCATTTCGCTCATCAAAGAAGCCCTAACACTCTGAATTGTATAGAAGAAAACTCCGTCCTCATTTTTCATTTGGATTAAACCTACAGCAGGGTCGTCTTTTAGAGCTATTCCGGTATGTGGATTAATCTCTGTGAACAAGTATTCTACCCAGTTTTTATAAGCATTTTTAAATTTATCATCGAAGTACATTAGAGCCCATGGCTTTACATCGCCTACATAATCACCAAGTTCCCAAGCAGATGGTATATTTCCCATATGCCCGACCCAAAATGGGCTAATGGTCGTGTAAATCCCTTCAGCTTTCATGGCCGCTACTAAGCGCCATATGGCATTTACTTCATCGGTATTTACAGCATTTATATCATTGGTAATCGAATGAATACGAGCATGCGTACGGATCATGTTTACTCCACGTTTTGCCAAGAATTTGGCAAATGATTGAAGTTGCTCGCTGTTATAGTTTCGGGTATCGTCGCCACCACCTATGGCCCAAATACGAATTTCCTGCCCATTTCCATCCACAAATGTTTCTCCATCTTCAGACATACCAATAAATCCACTTGATCCGGCTACTTCTTCATTAAGAAAGCGTAGATCAAGCAAAGCTTCGTCTGTAAATGGATCTTCCGGAAATTCAACCGACCAACCATGTGCTGTTGATTGGGCGTAGGTTTGCAATGCAATTAATACAAGTAAAGTTGTTGAGAATAGATGTTTCATTTTGGTAAAAGGTTTATGTTGCTAATTCAATTGATTTTCTTTTGATATGAAAAACCTCAAAGGCTCCTCTTTATAATTCGCGCCGATGTCGCGGGGTTGGCAAAACCAAACCAGCCTACCAATAGCACTAAGTTCATCAGGTAATTTATGAGCATCGGGGTGAGTGGTTATAAACTTGCTCAATAATCGATGTTGCATATCCTTTAAACGCTGAGCATGCTCAGAGGAATAGGCAAGGTTGGTCGTTTCAAGTGGGTCATTTTGGATATCATAAAGCATATGATATATGCCAGATGGCCCATGGCCTGTTTCATATCCTATATCAAGGTCGTACTTTCCAGTCATAAAAACATACTTCCAATCTTTGGTTGCCAACATGGCCATATCATCCTGTAGATACTCTGCAAAAACTTCATTGCGATGATCTTCTGTATTTCCTTGAAGCAAATTCAGAAAGGATTTACCTTGAAAATCTGCATGCTGCTCAAAACCCAAGGCATCAACCACAGTTGGTACGAGATCGACAAATTCTACAAGAGCATCGCTTTCACGACCCGCATTGTATTTCGATTTTCCTTGAATAATAAGAGGCGCCGTTATGGATTCGCGCCAGAAAGTATGCTTTTCAAATCGCTTGTGTTCGTTCAATAAATAGCCTTGATCACCGTTAAAAACTACCAAAGTTTGCTCTTCAAGGCCATTGTCCCGCAATGCATCCAAAACAATACCTACATTTTTATCCATGTATTCTACCGAAGTATAGTAAGAAGCGATGATCCCCCTACGCTCTTGCTCACTTAGATCTTTAAATTGCAAAGGTACCCAGCGATCATCTTCATCTGATCCCGTAGGCAAAGGCATATCTTCTGGCTTGTATTTGCCGGCATATTCAATGGGGAAATTAAATGGGGCATGAGGTTCATTAAAAGCTACCCAAAGGCAAAAAGGCCTTTCTTTATTTTTCTTTATAAAATCAGCCGCCCAATTGGCTAAAAAGGTTCCTTTACTGTCTTCATCGTAATAGGGTATAGGCAACATATCTGCATTTTTTGTCCAGGCAGCACCCTCATAGGCATTAAAGCTTTTACGCGTAGGAATTTCGGGAGGAATCTCCCTAGCTGGGTTTATTTTGAGATGATCCTGATATTCCTTATTATCAATAAAATAATCCCAACCATAGTTTGGCAAACGGCCTTCTTTGTACAATTCGCTAAAAACAAAATTACTGAAATGCGTCTTCCCAACTATGGCGGTGGTGTACCCCTTTTCTTTGAGAAACTGTGCTATGGTTACATTGCCATGCTCAGGAAAAGGCGTAAAAAGCATACTTACTCCCGTGGCATGTGGGTATTTACCGGTCATCATAGATTGCCGCGAAGCACTGCAAATGGGTGAATTTGCATAGGCATTGGTAAATTTTATCCCTCCTAATGCCAAACGATCCAGATTGGGGGTTTGAATCAAATCATTGCCATAGGCTCCAAGCACATCCGGATGGTGATCGTCGCTAACGATAAAGACTACATTTTTAAAATCAGCCCGGTTCGCATCATTATTTTGATCCTTTGGTTGACAGGAAAATAAAGCAATAATGCAAAAACTATGTATCAAATGTTTATTTAACATATTAGCCCCTATTTTTTTCAATATCGCACCACAAAATCATAAACACCTGAACCCACTTCAAACACATAAAAATTGCCTTCACTCCTCAGAAAGTTTACTCCTTTTGAAACTTCATTAGCTGCGGCATTTTTGACAATCAGATGATTGCCTTCGTAAATTTCTGGTGCAGTACCCCTACTCACCGGCACATATATCAAACCTTTGGCATTGGAAGGTATCTCTACACTTAAGTATACATCGCTTCCATATTTCCACCAGCTACTGGCTATATTACCTCTTACAGATTTATAGTGTCCTTTGGCCCATGATAGATCGCCCACCATTGAGGGTTTAATTATTATTTCGCTGAAAGCAACAGATTCTTCAGTTTGTTGTATGCCCAAGATTGATTTATGAAACCACTCGCTAACCGACCCAAACATGGGATGGTTCTTGGAATCGTTTTGCTTGAAAGTCCAATTTTCCCATAGCGTGGTGGCTCCATTGTTGATCATATAGCCGAAACCCGGGAAATCCTTTTGGTTCATCATCATGTAATTGAGCTCATCCATCCCCTGATCACTTAGGTAGTTGAGCATCATTTTGGTAGAAAATATCCCTGTAGATAAATGACCTTTGTGCCTAATCAGAATTTCATCTTTTAGAACATTGAAGGCTTTGGATTTAAGCTTTTCGGGTAACAAATCATAATAAAGTGCAAAGACCTGTGCGGCTTGTGTATGCGTATATACTTTGCCTGACTCTTCATGAACAAACTCCTTAATGAAGGCTTTCTTTATTTCCTCTGCCAATAGCCTATATCTCTTTGCATCTTCATTTTTATCTAAAACTATGGCCATGTTCGACAAAGTTTTAGCATGGTGAAAATAAAAAGCCGTGCTTGTTACCGGCGTGGGTCTTTCATCGATACTGACATGGTCACCTATGCCTACCGTAATAATATGACCCGGTACATGCTTATGATAAAATTCCACCAGATTTTTCAAGGGCTCATATTGTTCTTTGATCAGCTCAGTATTTCCATAGTATTTGTACAAGTTTTCAAGAATAAAAGGATGTGCGAGCGTCCAACCTACCGGACCGGTACCCGGTGCCACACCTCCCGAATTGATGCCAATATTGGGAGCACATTCTGTCATGCCGCCATTAGGCAGGGCATCATACGCAAAATCTCGAGCGGTTTTGATATAGAAATTGGCCATATCGTAATTGTAGAGATAAGTCTCGCCAGCGGTGACAATGTCTCCTCCATAGCCAAACTTCTCGCGGGCCGGACAATCAGACTGTATACTGAAAACATTGCTGAGCATGGTCCATTCTGTTGCTTCCTGCACACGGTTGAACATCTCATTTGAGCATTCAAAAGATGCGTTCTTCTCCAAATCCGCATTAAGTCTAAGCCCTTCTATATCATTGAGTGTAGGCTCATAACCCAAGCCTGAAATTTCTACATAACGAAAGCCATGAAAGGTAAAGCGGGGTTGAAAAGTCTCTTCGCCCTCGCCTTTACAGATGTATCGATCTTCTTGCCATGCAGTGGCAGGTGCACCCGAGCCACCTTTTATTCCCCCTTCTTTGATCTGGGTAGCGGCTGTAGTACGAAAGTCCAAGCTGCCATCGGGGTACAACAACTCAGCATACCTAAAGATAATTTCCGTTCCTTTTGGAGCGCGTACTTTAAAGCGAATAACCCCGGCAAAATTTTGAGCCAAATCGGCAACATATACTCCTTCTTTCGGATTATGAATTCTACGGGCATGTACCGTCTTTGTATGTCTAATGGGGGGAATGTATTGCCAGGTGAGTTTCCCTGTTGGCGCTTCAGCCAATACAACCTTTTTCCAATTGGTATCATTATAGTTTGCCAGGGTCCAACCTTCTTTTTCCATTCGTGCATCGTACCACTCACCCAGATACACGTTATTTTTTACAATAGGCCCTTCACTACTTTTCCAAC
>DAIQNU010000180.1:0-824 GCA_036788235.1 Cyclobacteriaceae bacterium | reverse complement strand
GTGCACCCAATCCGTAGAGCCATCGGTGTACTCAATTTTTACTTGAGCAATTACCTTAGGCTGACCAATGGTAAGTATTTCTCTCAAGTTCCATCGTCCAAAGGCTTTCATTGGCAAAGGATTGTACCAACCATTGCCCAGCATTATACCTATGGCGTTTTCGCCTTGATTGATTTGGTCTGTTAGATCATATACAGAATAGTAGACTGATTTGGCATATTGTGTCCAGCCGGGATCGAGCAGGTGGTCACCAACCTTACGGCCATTGACATAGGCCTCATAGTATCCTAAACCACAAATATAGAGCCGAGCAGAACGAATTTCTTTAGTGGCTGTAAATGCTTTACGAAACAAAGGCGAGGGTATTTTTTCGTAAAAATCTTCATCGCGGGTAGGTGCGGATTTTCCTTCAGATATCCATTTTGCCTTCCAATCGGCGGGATTTAGCATGCCCGTTTCAAACCAGGTAGCTTGGCTAAAATCCGACGTGCGATCAGCAGCATCCCAGGTTTGCACCTTCCAGAAATATCTTGTAGATGAATGTAATTTACTTCCTGCATAAGAAATTTGTAGGCTTTGTTTTGACTTTACTTTCTTGGAATCCCAAATATCGCCTTCATTCTTAGCTAGTTTTGCGAGTGAACTACTTACCAATATGCGGTAGGCTGATTGCACTGCTGCTCTACTTTTGTCACCCACCTCCCAAGAGAATTTCGGAGATGGATTATCAAGGCCTAAAGCCTCAGTTTGGTAGTCAATTTTCAGATTTTGCGGTGCTTGAAAAGTAGCTGTGTATGCCGGAAAAATACCATACATACACAGGA
>DAIQNU010000179.1:0-7657 GCA_036788235.1 Cyclobacteriaceae bacterium | reverse complement strand
AGATAATACAATGATTAAAAACTTTTTCATGCTTATTTATTTATATTAATGAATATATAAATAAAGCATTAATTGAAGCTATTAAATGATTATTAGTATTAACTATGTATTATGTTTATAGTGATAATTTAAAAATAATTTAACCTTAAAATTACAATTAACTCACAAAGATTATTTTGATAAAATACAGGAATTGAATACCAACAATTAAAAACTCACAGGTATTTTCCAAAAGGATTCTAAACTACCATTCTTCCTCCTCAATAGCTTTTTGCTCTGCACGGATTCTCTCTAGCTCTTCAAGACTGGGTCGGTATAGCTCAAATTCTACCCGCCTGTTGAGAGCTTTATTCTCTTCACTATCTTCTTCCACGATGGGTCGGGTGCTACCATATCCAATTGCCTCAATACGCAATTCAGGTACACCTCCAAAATAAGCAATGTAATCTCTGATGGCGAAAGCTCTGCGCATTGAAAGATCCATATTGAATTGCTCGCTACCATC
This sequence comes from Cyclobacteriaceae bacterium, assembly GCA_036788235.1. Classification (GTDB taxonomy): domain Bacteria; phylum Bacteroidota; class Bacteroidia; order Cytophagales; family Cyclobacteriaceae; genus JAFIEV01. The sequence goes on along the minus strand of DAIQNU010000179.1, from coordinate 7,152 downwards.
AGCATCGGTATGACCAGAAACCTGAAGCTTAAAGTCGCTATTATCAAGCATAAAGCTGGCTAATTTATCGAGGTCGTAGTACATAGCTGGTTTCAATTCTGCCGATCCATTGTCAAATTCAATGGAAGAAAACTTCAGGCGACTTCGAATGGGCTCAGTGATCAGGTTAAAGTGTGTGTCGCCTTCGAGATAAAAAATCTCCTCAATTCTAAAAAATTCATCACTTGTTATAGATAACAAATACTTATTGTTATTGATGAGTCGAAACTCAAATGTGCCATCATCACCAATATATTGCGGTGCCACTTCGATGCCGTTATCAAGATCGATGATTGATACAATACCTCGCTGGAATGGATTGCCTGACAAAGAGTCAAGCACAACACCTGTTACAAGTGTGGTGGCGCCGGGTTGACCTTCCATTGGTAAAGGAAATGAATAAAGATCGAGATTATCCAGATCGTTTTCTATGGATCGGGCATAAAACAAATAACGGCTGCGGGAGTCAATGGTAAAATAAAACTCACTTCCTTTGCCATTAACCAGTGGGCCAATATTTTGTGGCTCACCCCATCTGTCATTAGGTTGTCGATACGATTTATAAATATCAAATTCACCAAAATTAAGTATGTGTCCATTGGAGCTGAAATACAACACATGGTATTCAGGGTGGTAAAATGGACTTAAATCATTATTGCGGGTATTAATCATAGGCCCCATATTTCGGGCTGGCTGCCAGTTGCCTTTGTTGTCCTTAACTGTAAAGTAAATATCTGAAAGTCCAAAACCGCCAATTCTATCAGAAGCAAAAAATAGCGTATCTTCTGTATGGCTAAGTGATGGGTGACTATCCCATGCTCGACTATTAACGTTTGGCCCCAAATTTACAACATTTCCCCAGGTACTGTCAGCTTGCATTTCAGCCATATACAAATCGCAGTTACCATACGAATCAGGTGCATCACATCGCGCAAAATACAACTTCAGACCATCGCGACTCAAACATGCTGAACCTTCATTGTATTGGGTATTTATATCTTTAAGCGGACGTGACGCGGACCATGCGCCATCATCTAGCACACTATAGAATATATCTTCATTGGCGACTGACTGCATATTGCGTCTTACAGTGTTACGCTTTGAAGTATACAGCAATACATTGCCATCTACAGACAGCACAGGTCCATAATCAGATACATTAGAATTAATCAAATGCCCCATATTTATCTGCATGCCCCGCGGTGGCCTTAGTGTATCAACGGTTTTACGATAGTCAACCAATTCGTAATAATATTCAATGGGAACATAACTTTTGACGCTACCATTACTTATAGAATCATAGTACAATTCGACATTTTTCAGATCAGCCTCATTTCGATGATGCTTCAACACCAACCGGTATAGACTCAAGGCATCTTCTTGCTGACCATATAGTTCAGTGAGTTTGGCATATCGCCATAGCATGTGGGTATCCTGGTAAAAATTTCTAATACCAAAATTGGCAATATAATTTCCAAGGGCGATGTACAAACTTTCCCAATTGGCTTCATCCTCAAGTTTCTTGATCTTTTTTAATTGATTTTCATTGTAATAGTAGGGTGTCTTATGGAGGTTAGAAAACTCAAAAAATAAGCCTCCTTTTGTTGGATCGGTTGTCTGTTCTGAGCGAGCCTCTTCGACTACTTTAGCCTTTCGCTGCCGTTTTTGAGCAAGCGCAGGCTGAAGCACTAAAAATAATAGTCCAACTATTAATAAATTTCTAAAAGCACACATTTACACCTGGATCACATTTTATTTGCCGCGAATATAATATTCAATTAAATATGTGATAAATTTATTATTTAAACAAATACAGAAGCATGACCTATTTTTTGGCATAGGTATTGTCTATTAAGTAGGAATCGCCTTTTTAGGGGGCTTAATCATGTCAAAATGGCATAAGGATATATATTGATTTATGGGTAATAATAAAATGAATTTTTTCAATTCAGTAGCTTTAACTAGTATAAATGATGATGATTCGGGAGATATTATACAACTAATTTCGCCTGGTGATGAAAATAATCTTTTTTTCGAAGAAAATGTCCCGGATGAAGTTCCCATTTTACCATTAAGAAATACAGTTTTATTTCCAGGTGTGGTTATACCCATAACTGTAGGGCGTCAAAAATCTATCAGGCTGGTAAAAAAAGCCTATCGTGGTGATAGAATAATTGGTGTTGTAGCGCAAAAAAGCAACAATTCCAACGAGCCGGGGGTAGATGAACTATACACCACCGGTACTATTGCCAGAATTGTGAAGATGTTGGTACTTCCTGATGGTAACACAACCATAATTATTCAGGGAAAGCAAAGATTTGTAGTAAAAAAATATATTCGCGAGGATCCCTATTTAACAGCACAGGTCGAATTTTTACCTGAGCAATTTCCTGAAAAAAATAAAAAAGAAACCAAGGCAGTGATACAATCGCTCAAAGATTCTGCTTTAAAAATTATACGATTAAACCCTGAGATTCCTCAAGAAGCACAAATCGCACTTGATAATATTGATAGCCCCAATTTCCTTACACACTTTCTTTCATCCAATATAAATGCCGACGTAAAAGACAAGCAGCGGCTTTTGGAACTGAATGAAGGGATAGAGCGGGCGACAGTATTGCTCGAATACATGATGAAGGACATTCAGATGCTTGAACTTAAGCAGGAAATTCAAAATAAAGTGCATACCGATATTGACCAGCAGCAGCGCGATTATTTTTTGCGTCAGCAAATAAAAATTTTGCAAGATGAACTCGGCACCGAAGGACCGGACAGCGAACTGCGAATTCTAAAAGAAAAAGCGAAGCTTAAAAAATGGCCTAAACATGTTGCTGAGCATTTTGCAAAAGAATGTGATAAAATACAGCGGATGAATACCATGGCGGCTGAGTATCCTGTGGCCATGAATTACATTGAGTTTTTGATCGAACTCCCATGGTCTGAATATACTGAAGATAATTTTGACCTCAACCGAGCGAGAAAAATTCTTGACCAAGATCACTACGGATTGGAAAAAGTAAAGGAGAGAATAATTGAATACCTGGCAGTGCTCAAACTCAAAAAAGACATGAAGGCTCCTATACTTTGCTTATTCGGCCCTCCGGGTGTGGGTAAGACATCACTTGGTAAGTCTATTGCCAAATCACTCAATCGAAAGTATGTCAGAATGTCATTAGGTGGTGTGCATGATGAGGCTGAGATCAGGGGTCATAGAAAAACTTACGTAGGTGCTATGCCGGGCAAGATTATACAAAATCTTAAGAAGATAAAGACTGCCAACCCGGTATATGTACTCGACGAAATCGATAAACTAAGTTCAGATTTCAGAGGAGATCCTTCATCAGCCATGCTAGAGGTATTGGATCCTGAACAAAATAATGCTTTTCAGGACAATTATTTGGATCTTGACTATGACCTTTCCAAGGTGCTGTTTATTGCCACCGCCAACTCTCTTGATACTATTCAGCCGGCCTTACGCGACCGAATGGAAATTATAGAGATTAACGGCTATACACTTGAAGAGAAACTTCAAATCGCCAAAAAACACTTGGTACCAAAGCAACGGAAAGATCATGGATTAAAAGCTACGGATGTGAAGTTGACTGATGCAGCGCTTTCGAAAATCATCGATGGATATACCCGCGAATCAGGTGTACGATCGCTAGAGAGAAATATTGGAAAGGTGATTCGGAATGTGGCAAAATCTGTTGCTATGGAAGAAGAATACAATAAAAATATTGGCGTAGAAAAAGTACTCGAAACCCTGGGAGCCGAAACTTTCGATAAGGAACTATATGAAAATAACCTCGTAGCAGGCGTGGTGACAGGCTTGGCCTGGACTCAGGTCGGCGGTGAAATTTTGTTTATTGAATCGAGCTTGAGTCGTGGCAAAGGGAAGCTTACTTTGTCAGGTCAACTTGGCGAAGTCATGAAAGAATCTGCAGTAGCTGCACTCTCCTTTTTGAGATCTAATGCCGAGCGCTACGATATTCACTATAAAGTATTTGACAACTACGATCTTCATGTGCACGTGCCTGCAGGGGCAGTGCCCAAAGATGGACCATCGGCGGGTGTAACTATGCTTACTTCTCTGGCTTCGATATTTACTCAGCGAAAAGTAAAAGATAAAATAGCCATGACAGGTGAAATAACCTTGAGGGGCAAAGTTTTGCCGGTAGGTGGTATAAAAGAAAAAATATTGGCTGCGCGCAGAGCAGGTATTCAGGAAATTATCCTATGCCATAAAAACAAAAAAGATATCGATGAAATAGAAAAGCGATATATTAAAGGCATCAAAATACATTATGTGCAGCATGTAGATGAAGTTTTAGAAATTGCCCTTTTAGATGAAAAAGTTGATAATGCACTGAATTTTGTTGTTCATCATGAAAAAATCCTTGAAGATTCACTTTAAACTTTAAGGGATTAAATCGTAAAAAACACAGTTGAATCGATTTTGAAAAGATACCAGATCCTCTTAATTATGCTTCTAAACTTGGTATTTACCAAATCACATGCGCAGGCAGGAGGAGGAGGAAGCATGTCTTTTCTTAATATTCCGGGCATTTCTAAAGTTGGTGCATTGGGGGGAGTCAATATTTCGAGTTATCATGACAATGCCGGTATGTTTATGTATAATCCTGCCCTATTGCACGAAGATCATGACAATGTACTTTCGTTGCACCAAACATTCTATTTTGCCAATATTAGCAATAGCCAGGTAAGCTACGCGAAAGACTTAGGAAAAGCGGGCATTTGGGCTGCTGGCATCCAATACATGAACTACGGCACAATCGATGCCTATGACAATACCGGACAAGAAGATGGAACTTTTTCCGTAGCTGATTATGCTATAAGTATCGCTCATATGCATAGGATGGGCGATTTTCAAATGGGTGCTGGTTTCAAAATAGCGTCAAGTCGGTTAATCACTTACAATAGTACTGCTTTGATGCTTGACCTTGGCGGCATTTACCGCCATCCCACTTCTGATTTCACCGTTGGTATGGCTGTTAGAAATTTAGGTTTTGTCATATCAGATTACACTGCATATGGAGATTCCGAATTGCTGCCCGAAGTAGAGACCGGAACTACGTTTAAGCCAGAGCATTTACCATTTCGGTTTTCTTTCACTTTATACAACTTACTTCGTGCTGGTGAGTTCTTTTATGATGAAGATGGCAATGTACGTCCGGGAAATCTTGAACCTAGCTTATTCAATAAAGGCTTAAGGCATATCGTAGTAGGCACTGAGCTGATACTTAGTAATAATTTTCAACTAAGATTTGGATATAATCACCGAAAAAGGCAGGAATTGCGTTTGAATGAAACGGCAGGTGGTGCTGGTATTTCATACGGTATGCATTGGAAATGGAGGGGTGCCGCACTTGACATGAGTCGCATGCATTACCATGCGGCAGGAGCACTCACACAATTAGGTATACAAATAGATTTTAATAAAGGATTTAAAAGTCAACCCATAACTATAAAAAGCAATGACGACGACACAGGATTTTAATTATTTTACGCCCAGACAAATTGTAGCTGAACTTGATAAATATATAATCGGTCAAAATGATGCAAAAAAAAATGTAGCGATTGCATTACGGAACCGCTGGCGTCGTATGCAGGTGAAAACCGAAATGCAAAATGAAATAATTCCCAATAATATACTCATGATTGGCTCAACCGGAGTTGGTAAAACAGAAATTGCCAGAAGAATTGCCAAAATTGCAGATGCACCATTTATAAAAGTAGAGGCAAGTAAATTTACAGAAGTCGGCTATGTGGGTAGAGATGTGGAAAGTATGGTGCGTGATCTTGCTGAGCAATCTGTTAACTTGGTAAAAACCCGCATGAAAGAAACAGTTATGGAAAAGGCAGAGCAAATTGTTGAAAACCTGATCTTAGATGCGCTGATTCCTCCCATGAAAGCCAACAGCAAATCAATGAGTACGCAAATTGGCAATACAGATGGAGACACTTTGCCCGAAACTGACGCTGAACTGAATGAAAAAACACGCGAAAGGTTTAGGGAAAAACTAAAAAAAGGCGAGCTCAATGATCGGAAAATAGAAATCGATGTAAAGCAATCATCAAACTCCGGTGTGGGAATGATCGGCGGAGGAATGATCGACGAAGCATCTATGATACAATTGCAGGATATGATTGGCAATATGATGCCAAAGAGAAACAAAAAGCGCAAGGTAAGTATCGAAGAAGCCCGCAAAATACTCCTGGAAGAAGAATCTTCGAAGCTAATTGATATGGATGAAGTGAAGGAACAAGCCATCAGGAAAGCTGAAAATACAGGCATCATTTTTATTGATGAAATTGATAAAATTGCCAGCTCGAGCTCTAAAGGCAGTGGCGGAGGTCCTGATGTGAGTCGTGAAGGTGTGCAACGAGATTTATTGCCTATAGTGGAAGGCAGTGCTGTCTCTACAAAATACGGTGTAATCAAAACTGATCACATTCTATTTATAGCTGCTGGTGCATTTCATGTTTCAAAACCATCAGATCTTATTCCCGAATTACAAGGTAGGTTCCCTATCAGAGTAGAACTCCAAAATCTAACTAAAGATGATTTCGTTCGCATACTTACAGAACCGAAAAATGCACTCACCAAACAGTATGCTTCTCTTTTCGAATCAGAAAATGTAATTATTAGTTTTAATGAAGACGCTATTGCAGCCATTGCAGATAAGGCTTTTCAAATAAATGAAGAAATAGAAAATATCGGTGCCAGAAGACTTCATACCGTACTGAGTCAGCTACTCAATGATTTCTTATTTGATGTGCCAGATGTAATCGGCCCGAATGCACAAATTGTCGTAACTAACGAATTGGTAGAAGAAAAACTTACAGGACTTATCAAAAACCGGGATTTGAGTCATTATATTTTGTAAAATACCCGAATTGCAATTCATCCAACTTTGGTATTATAATTTTCCAGTATAAGGTTGATTTGAGGAGAGAATGAAAAAAATGCATTCCTATCAAATCAACTTTTTTATTTATCTTCAACATATAAATAAAACACCCTCCAGAAAATACTTTGTTAACAAAGACACTGCTTTTAGTATTGTGCTAATTTAAATAAACCACTTATGA